>JAYRWF010000575.1:0-3406 GCA_041918195.1 Anaerolineales bacterium | reverse complement strand
GCTTTCTGCAAGCGCGCTGATCGCCAGGCAAGCAGGTTTAGAATGCCGATCAGGAGCGGCAACAGGATCGGCAGGACGATCACAGCGGCTCCTCCATTAATTCTTCCTCGTTGGCGATATCTACTTCAACACAAGGCACGTCAGTGCAACGCATTTCATATAAGTCATCCGTGCCCAGGGTGCTGTAGACTTGGCGCATCAACACGACTGCGAAGGCCGTCAGGCCAAAACTGATCACAATTGCAGTTAGGATCAATGCCTGGGGTACCGGATCGGCGGTAACTGCTGGCGGTTGCTGGCTGCCGGCCGCAATCAGCGGTGGCCGAGCCGGGATCAGGTCGGCTGAATTGAAAAGCAGAAGATTGACCGCATAGCTGAGCAGCAGCAGCCCGACCAGGATTTTCACCAGGCTACGGCGTAAAATCATGTAGATGGCGGCTGCGAAGAGCACTCCGGCGGTAACTGCTAATAGGATAACCATCTTACTCCTCAGCCAAGGTGAGCAATATCCAAACCACCACGCCGATGACTGCAAAATACACCCCCGTGTCAAAGAGCAGCGGTGTACCCACCTTTCCTATCACCGGGAGCGGGGTTTTCAGCCACGTCCCGGTCATGAAGGGTTGGTTGGCAAGCATCGGTATCAGTCCACTGATTAATGCCATCAGTAGCCCAATACCGATCAGGCTACGCGGCTCTACCGGTAGCAAGCGGCGAACCGCGACCGGCGAGAGGGCAATCCCATACAGCATCAGCGCGCTGCTGGCTACCAGTCCTCCCGCAAATCCACCGCCTACCTCATTGTGCCCGCGAATCAGCAGGAAGATGGAAAAGACCAGCATTAATGGCATCAGGTAGCGAGCTGCGACGGAGAGTAATATCGAGCGTTGCATTATTGTTTCTCTCCTGCCAAGGGAACCCTGCGTTTTCGGCTTGCTTTAACGCTTAGCCCGATCAAGCTGAAAACGCCCACCGCCGCAATCGCCAGGACAGTGATCTCTCCCAAGGTGTCGAAGCCGCGAAAATCAACCAGGATGACATTGACGATATTTCGTCCATTGGCCAACGGTAGGCTATTTTCGATGAAATAGCGTCCCAGGTGAGAACTGGACGAATGCGAGGAGACAATCAGCATCAGGACAGTCATTAACATACCGCTCAGGGTGGCAATGATCATGTCGCCCAGTTTAGCTTTCCGGCTACTAAGTTGCTTAAATTTTGGTAGGCGATAGAGCACCAGCACAAACAGGATCACTGTCAGGGTTTCGATGGCGAACTGTACCATTGCCAGGTCGGGTGCGCTGTAAAGCAAAAACAGGATTGCGATGCTGAACCCGATCGAGCCGAGTAGAGCAATGGTTGCCAGGCGAGAACGGGATCGAGTGACGAAAAACGCCGCTGAAAGAATGATCCCGATCAGGATAACGTCATAGAAACGCGGGGATTGGAGTTCCAGGGCCATGAGCTGGCTGGGCCGCAGCCAGATTGTGAGAGCAGCTAGCCCAACCGTGAACAAGACAATCGAGCTTACATAGGCGCGTAAGTAACCGTTTTGGAGTACCTTGGTTTGCCATGCGGCAAATGAAAGCACAGCATGTAAACTGCGTGGGTAGAGCGCGGCCGGGCCAAACTTCGCCAGGCTGTGCCAGGCATGCATAAAACCCGGCTGAAGACGCTTCCGGGCAGCGGATAGGCCAAATCCAAGCAAGAGGGTGACAATGCTGAGCGCCAACATCGGTGTGAACCCATGCCAAAGGGCTAATTTTACAGTTACAGGGGCTTGCCAGATCGCCTGGACCGCCGGAGCGACCAGCCACTTTCCGGCCAGTTGTGGGTAGATGCCTAACAACAGGCTCAAGACCGCCAGCATAAGTGCGGGGAACCAAAATCCGCTCCCCCCTTCATGGGGATGCAGGTCTCGATTTCCAGGTCGCCCCCAAAACGGTTGGTAGGCAACCCAACCCGCCACTGCGACCATGCCAATATTGCCAACCAACATCAAACCAGTCAAGACCGCGGGCAACGGTGATGCCAGGGTAGTTTCATACATCAACTCTTTAGCAACAAAGCCCAGTAGCGGGGGAATACCCGCCATTGAAAGTCCTGCTAACCCGGCGGTAGCAGCTGTTACTGGCATTGCCCGACCAATACCACCGAGCAGGTTGATATCCCGGGTTCCTGTGCCATGATCCACTCCGCCCGCGACCAGGAATAAAGCGCCTTTATACAACGCATGGGCAACTAACACGACTACAGCCGTCTTTACTGCCAGGGAGGTCCCCAGGCCAAGGAAGAATACCATCGAACCCAATGCAGAGACGGTGGTGTAAGCGAGCAAGCGTTTTAAGTCAGCCTGGGCCAGGGCCAGCAAAGCGCCACCAACCAGAGTGATCAGACCAACCGAAGTGACAACTATAGGCCATAATTCCAATCCGGAAAAGAGTGGAAATAGCCTGGCCAGCAGGTAAATGCCCGCTTTCACCATTGTAGCTGAATGCAAGTAAGCGCTGACCGGTGTTGGTGCTTCCATGGCGTTGGGAAGCCAGAAATGGAACGGGAATTGGGCCGATTTGGTAGCTGCGCCACCCAAGATCAGCAAGAAGGCTGCTGGTGCTAGGGGACTCTCCAGAATTACTGGTGAACGCTCGATCCATTGGCTGATCTCAAAAGAGCCGCTCAGGTTTGCTAGCAAGATGAAACCTGCCAGCATGGCCAGCCCGCCTGAGCCGGTCACCAACAAGGCCTGCCAGGCCGCGGCGCGCGCGTTGGGTTTGTGGTGTTCAAAGCCGATTAGAAAGAAGGAAGAGATGCTGGTTAATTCCCAGAAAACAAACAAAAGTAGGGCATTGTCGCTTAATACTACCCCGAGCATGGCGGTCATGAACAGGATAACCAGGCTGTAAAACCGCCCCAGGTAGGCATGCCCGTGCAAGTAAGCGCCCCCATAAACGATGACCAATGCGCCAATACCTGAAATTAGCAGCGCCATCACCATGCCCAAACCGTCAAGAAGGAATCCAAGGCTAAGTCCCAGGCTGGGCGCCCAGGGGATACTTATGCTCCAATCCTTCCCAGATGCAACCGGGGAGATTGCTGCCAACAACTGAAGAAAAATTGCCAATGGAAATAGCGCCAGGGCAGTTGAATAGCGCGGCAGTCGCCGCTGTATTAGCGGTGCAAGTGCAGCCAGGATGGTACCTGCCAGGATTGTGATCGTCAGTAATGCCATCGGTTGCTCCACGTACCTTCAGGAAGTTGTTAAGTCATTTTGACCTACATATTTGTTTTTGGCAAGGGTATTGGTAGGGCGAATTGTCTGGTTGTCCTGGAATTAGATAATTAGCAGAAGGGTAGGGGTGATTCTTCTAACTTTTTTTTGGTCGAATGACTCTTATACTAGAGACAG
>JAYRWF010000574.1:0-3480 GCA_041918195.1 Anaerolineales bacterium | reverse complement strand
GGTTGAGCTGGCCAGCTTTATGACCGAACATGGTCTCCAATACGTGTATTGCGGCGTGCGGGGGGGGCCGATTTCTCCCAGGGCGCTGCGTGAAAGCCCGGAATTCCGCTTAATTTACCAGAAGGATGGCGTGAGTTTGTTTCAAATTGATCCTTGAGCAGATCACGGGCTTCAAGAGCGCGGTTGAAAGGCAACGGGGGAAGGCAGGCTTCTCGTCCGCTCAGTTTCCGCTCTTCTACCTGCTGCAGTACATACACTCGCTTGATCTCGTCCATGCTTAATGTCACTCTCTCGTTCATAGGGTGACATTTTCGCTGAACAGTTACCCGGTGTCAAATTCGCTGAACAACAACACTGGTTGAACTCCTGAGTTGACTATCGCCTGCATTCCATCTATACTATATTTGTGCAACTTTTTGTCAATTTTGTGCGTATAAATACCAGGAGAGTGGCGCGATGAGAAGATCTTCGCTTTTCTGGGGGGGCTTGATCGTAGTTTTAGGCAGCCTGTTGCTGATTGATGAACTCGGCTGGTTGCCCTTCAGCGTCTGGAGCATTATTTTGCCGGTGTTCTTCATTGCCCTGGGGGTGTGGATTATCGCTGGTTCCTGGTTCGGCCGAAACGAGTTGGCTGTGGAACAGGTCAATGTAGCGCTACAGTCAGCCAGCCAGGCTGACCTGCGCCTGCGACATGCTGCCGGACGGCTATCGATCAGTTCAGGCGCAGCGCCTGGCGTCCTGGTCGAAGGCGCTTGTGCTGGCGGGGCTGTCATCACAACTCGCCAAGCGGGAGACCGGCTGGAAGTGCAAATGAAAGTCCCCGACCAGAGCGGACGGTGGATGTTCTGGAATATGAACAGCGGATTGAATTGGGACCTGAAACTGGCCGAAGGCATTCCACTCACTTTGCGCCTGGATACTGGAGCAGCGGAAGGACGCCTGGACCTATCCCGGCTCCAGCTCTCCGACTTTCGAATCCATACAGGAGCCAGCTCCACTTCGGTGACCCTGCCTGCCCAGGCCGGGTATACCCGAGCGGAATTTCACGCTGGCGCTGCATCGCTTGATCTGACCATACCGAGCGGAGTCGCGGCGCGGATCCGCGCGACTGGCGGGCTGGCTAATATTAGCGTCGACCGGCAGCGCTTTCCACGCCAGGCAGGAGCCTATGTTTCGCCAGACTACGAAACTGCGGCGAATAAAATCGATTTGCAAGTTCAAACCGGGGTCGGATCGGTAAGCATTCGTTAATCTCCTCTGCGAGGGAGATTTACCAGTTCAGGGATAGATTCATGACGAACGATCGCAACCTGGCCGAAGGCATCCTGTTTACGGATATGTACCAGATCACCATGGCACAGCTCTATTTCCGTGCCGGTCTACATAACCGCCTGGTGCAGTTCGATCATTTCTACCGAGATAACCCCAATTACGGATCACATCGAGCTGGCTATTGCATCAGCGCCGGGCTGGAATGGCTGATCGAGTGGATACAGACCACGCGAGTCCAGCCAGCCGAGCGAACGGCCTTGAGCCGCCTGACCACACGTGCTGGCGGCCCATTATTCCAGGCAGATTTCCTGGACTGGTTAGAGCAAGCCGGCGATTTCAGCCAAATCAGTTTGTGGGCGATTCCCGAAGGGCGTGTGATTCACCCAAATGTCCCGCTGACGATCGTCCAGGGGCCACTGGCGATGGCACAGATCCTGGAAACCGCCCTGCTAAACAAGCTAAACTATGCCATCTTGATCGCTACCAAAGCGGCGTTGTTGCGGGAAATCGGCCAGAGCCAGGTACTGATGGAATTCGGCCTGCGCCGCGCCCAGGACCTGGGCGGCAACGCTGGCGCGCGGGCAGCCTTAATCGGCGGAGCAGATTTTTCCTCGAACGTTGGCATTTCCTTGCAGCTTGGCCTGACGCCCAAGGGCACCCACGCCCACAGCATGGTCCAGTTGTACATCGCGCTCGGCATGAGCGAATTGGATGCCTTCCGGGCCTACGCAGAGTTGTACCCCGATGACTGTTTGCTCCTGGTTGATACGGTCAATACCCTGGAAAGCGGCGTCCCGAATGCAATTCTCGTTTTTGAAGAATTGAAGCGTAAAGGCCACCAGCCGCTGGGTATCCGGCTGGATTCGGGCGACCTGGCCTACCTGAGCATCCAGGCTGCCCGCCAGTTGGACCAGGCCGGCTTCCCGGAGGTCTCGATTGTCCTGTCGAACAACCTGGATGAGCTGATCATATGGCAGATTGTGACCCAGATTCGCGATGAAGCGCCACGCTACGGGCTGGATCCCGATCAGCTCATCCGCCGCCTGGTGTATGGCGTGGGCACCCGCTTGATCACCTCCAGCGGCGATCCAGCCCTGGGCGGGGTGTACAAGCTGACCGCCGTGGAAGACCAGGGGCATTGGCTGCCGGCGATAAAGATTTCCGAATCGCCCTCCAAAACACCGAACCCAGGCGCAAAACAACCCTGGCGGCTGTACGATGCGCGCGGCAAGGCCACCGCTGACCTGGTCGCCTTGTGGGAAGAAGATCCTCCCAGCCAGTCCCGGTTGACGCTCCACCACCCCAGCGATCACACCAAACACCGCAGCATCGAGCAGGGCGAACTGACCGCAATCGAGCCTTTGCTGGTAGAAGTCCTGCGCAGCGGTAAACTGGCGTATGATTTTCCAGACCTGGAACAAATCCGGGCGGCCCGCCTGGCGGATGTCGAGCGCCTGGATCCGGGCGTCCGGCGGATCCTGTATCCGCATATTTACCACGTTTCTTTAAGCCAGGAGCTATGGGAGCTGAAACAGCGCCTGATTCGAGAGGCGCAGGCCTAATTTACTTGATCGGAATTTTTCCTAGATGGAGGCTCTGGATGTCAAAGTTCTTCGAATCACGCTTACTTTGGGGGGGGCTGCTGATCTTCGGCGGCGTATTGTTCTTACTCCAAAACCTGAATATCATTCCGGGCTTTGGAGATCTGTTCTGGGCGCTCCTGCTTGGTCTGGGCGGGGTTTTCTTCCTTTCGATTTTCTTCACCAACCGGCAAAATTGGTGGGCGCTGATCCCAGGAATCATCCTGCTCTGCGTGGCAGGCCTGATTGTGCTGGAGTTTATCTCTCCCCAGGCGAGTGAGTTGTGGGGCGGAAGCCTGATCCTGGGCGGAATCGGATTGAGCTTTGCGATCATTTACTTGCTCAACCCTGGAAATTGGTGGTCAATCATCCCAGCCGGGGTCATGCTCTCGCTGGCGGTCATCATCGGATTGGAGAATTTCTTTCCCGAAGATTTGACCGGCGGCCTGTTCCTGATCGGCCTGGGACTGACCTTTGCTGCGGTGGCGCTATCACTGAGGCGCGGCGCGCGCCCGGCCTTTGTCTGGGCCTGGATTCCTGCTGGAGTGCTGACCTTAATCGGTTTGCTGATCGTGGCTTCAAAAGGAGATTTTTCGGAATATGTATTACCGGCCATCCTAATTATTGG
>JAYRWF010000573.1:0-9200 GCA_041918195.1 Anaerolineales bacterium | reverse complement strand
GCACGCGCTTCGCTTTCGGAGAGACCGGTCAAGTTGGTGCGATAGCTATCCAGGAGCTGGAAACCCCCGTTCAACCCAGGCTCGCCATAGACGGGAACGCCGGCTGTGCTCAGGGCACAGATATCGCGATAAATTGTGCGCTCGCAGACTTCCAACTCCTCGGCAAGCTGGCTGGCGTTCATCCGGCCGCGGGTCTGAAGCAGGATTAAGAGGGCAAGCAGGCGATCAGCGCGCATAACGAAATTATAACCCTGACAGAAGATGTCAGGGTAGGAATGATAAGATGTCATCATCAACCAGATCTGTTAAGCGTAAACGATCACAACATCAAGAAGGAGATCAACAATGGAAAATCCGATTGAAGTCCAGTTCGTCCAGCTCGAGCCGATGTCCGTGGCCAGTTTTCCTGCATATGGACCCGAACCGGAAGATGAAGCCTGGGAGAAACTGGTCGCCTGGGCAAGGCCGCTGGGTATGTTCGATGCCCCCGAAAAGCACCGCATCTTCGGTTTTGACACCACTGGGCCGACTCCTGTCAGCGACAATCGTGGCTACGAATTCTGGATCGAAGTCTCGCCAGATTTAAAGCCGCGGGATGAGGTTAAAATCATCCCCTTTGGCGGCGGTAAGTACGCAGTATACCGCATTCCTAAGGTCGGTAATCCGTGGGAGACCATCCCGGCTGCCTGGCACGCCTTAGTCTTGTGGCAGGAAGACAGTCCCTATAAAATGGGCAAGGCACAGTGCCTGGAACAGAAAATTGGTCCGGTCGATGCGCCACTGGCAGATTGCGCGATGGATTTGTATTTGGCGATTGAGTAAATGAGGAAAAGGCTGGAGGAAAAGCCGAACAACTAACCAACCTGCGCAATTGTGCTCTTAAAACAGATCGAAGCTGCTTTTGGCGTAGGTTTCGCCTGGCAGCTTCTTCCGTTGCGGATTCATATTTTGGTGCCCCCAAGGGGACTCGAACCCCTGTTTTGGCCTTGAGAGGGCCGCGTCCTGGGCCGCTAGACGATGGGGGCAGTCTGGCTCCTGAAGCGTGCGAATTCTACCACGCTCCAGGAGCGCCGTCAACAATCAGTTCATCTTTTCTTTGTCCTGGCGCACCAGTTCGCGGCGCAGGATCTTGCCTACAGTGGTTTTCGGCAGCTCGGGCCGGAATTCAACCTGGGTCGGCACCTTGAACTTGGCCAACTGCCCGGCGCAGTAGGTCCGGATTTCCTCTTCGGTCGCTTGCTCGCCTGGTTTCAGGACCACCCAGGCTTTCACGGTCTCACCTCGGTAGGGGTCGGGCACGCCCGCCACGCCGACTTCGAGCACCTTCGGGTGGGATGCAATCACCTCTTCAACCTCGCGCGGCCAAACCTGGTAGCCGCCCGGTTTGATCAGCTCTTTCTTGCGATCGACGATATAGAAGAAGCCTTTTTCATCCATCCGGGCGATATCGCCAGAATATAGCCAGCCATCCCGCAGGGTGTTGGCGGTTTCGGTCGGCATATTGTGATAGCCCTTCATCACATTTGGGCCTTTCATTACCAGCTCGCCGATCTCGCCTACCGGCACTTCGGTGACTTCATCATCCAGGCTGATAATTTTACAATCCATATCGGGCAGTGGCAGGCCAATCGACCCAACTGGGTTCTCGCCATACAGCGGGTTGCAGTGCGAGGCAGTCGGCGCTTCAGACATTCCAAAGCCTTCGACCAACTTGCCGCCGGTCAAAGCTTCGAACTTCTCCTTGGTTTCACGCATCAAGGCAGCGGAGCCAGAGATGCAGGCCTTGATCGTGGTGAGCTTGTATTTGCCAGCCTTCACATCTGGATGGTTGTTGATCGCATTGTACAGCGTGGGAACCCCAGGGAAAATCGTAGCTTTATATTTTTGGATGCTGGACAAGACATCCGTCAAATCGCGCGGATTGGGGACCATGACCATGCTGGAAGCAACCCTCAAGGCAAAGCACATGCCTGCCACCATCCCGTAGACATGAAAGAGCGGGATGGCCATCAAGACCACTTCCTTGCCTTCCACCGCTGTCGGCATCCAGGAGCGGATCTGGATTGAGTTGGCTACCAGGTTGCGATGCAAGGCTACCGCGGCTTTGGAAACACCCGTCGTCCCGCCGCTGTATTGGAACAAGGCGACATCATCTGGGCCGACATCTACCTTTGGCCGGTCTTCCGGTTTGTGCCGCCCGATCAGGTCTTGCAGCCAATGGTCCCCAGCGCCTAGTTGGACCCGGAAGCCGCCCTTCTTCTCTTTCGTCAGGGTGAATAAAAAGGCCAAAACTGGCGAAAGCGCTTCCTTAATATTCGTAACCACAACCGTTCGGATTTTGGTCTTGGGCTGGACTTGTTTGATCAGGTTGTAGAAATTGCTCATCACCAGCATGACTTCGACCCCAGAGTCGTTGGCCTGGTGCTCGATCTCGCGCGGGCTGTAGAGGGGATTGGTGGCTACCACCACACCGCCTAATTTCAGGACGGCGAAGAATGCCATCACAAACTGGGGCGTGTTCGGCATGAAGATGCCCACACGATCGCCTTTCTTTACCCCCAACTCTACCAGGCCGGCTGCCAGGCGATCGGTCAGGTCATTCATTTCACGATAAGTAATTTCGTGCCCCTTGAAAATTGTACAGGGACTCTGCGGATGATTTTTGGCAGCATCTTCGAGGAAAGAATATAAGGTTACCGGTGGATATTCGATCGTTTTCGGGACGCCTTCGTCATAATACTTAAGCCAGGGCCTCGCTTCCATCTTCGCCTCCTGTTCAATTTTAACAAAGCGGGGGAAAGTTAATTGCCTGTAGTATAGAGGGAAATGACCTGACTGTCAAATAGATTCAACTCATTTGATCCGATTCGCGCTCCAGAAACTGCCGGACTGTCTCTTCCAGAACGGTTTCTACCCCGGCGACAACCTGAAACCAATGAATGCTTGGATCATCCGGCTTGAACCAGTTGGCCTGTCGGCGGACAAAGACGCGGGTTGCCCGTTGGATCTGGGCAACCGCTTCCCCCAGGCTAAGCGTATCAATCAAGTAAGCAATTATTTGGCAATAGCCAATCGCAGACAGCGCGGGCAAGTCCGCAGAATAGCCTTTTGCTAACAGCCTTCGGACCTCTTCGATCAGTCCATTGGAGAGCATGTCCTGGATGCGGGCATCAATCCTGGTATACAGCTCCAGCCGCGGCCGCCATAAACCAAGCGTCAAAATCCGGTAAGGAGATTCCCCACGCTGCCGCTGATCTGAGAAGCGTCGACCAGTGAAATATATCACCTCCAACGCTCGCACCGTCCGACGCAGGTTGCGCGCGTCGATCGAACGGGCGGCTGCCGGGTCCAAGACTTCCAACACGTGATGCAAGCCAGCATGGCCAACCTGATCCGCCCATGACTGCAAAGCCCGACGCAGACCCGGATCCGGCTCGACCGCTGGTACTTCCCAGCCCTGAGTGATCGCCCGGACGTATTGGCCTGTCCCACCGACCAGGATCGGCAAACGGCCACGCCCAGCGATCTCTGCGACGGCTGATTGAGCGAGTCTTTGAAATTCCGCCAGGCTGAGGGTCTCATCCGGGTTGACCAGGTCGATCAAGTGATGTGGAACCTGGCTTCGTTCCGCCAGGCTGGGCTTGGCGGTTCCAATATCCATGCCTCGATAGAACAGGCGGGAATCAGCCGAGATGATTTCGGCTTGCAAACGAACTGCCAGTTTTATGGCAAGCTCGGTTTTGCCCACCGCGGTGGGACCCACCAGAACGACCAGGGGTTGGCGTTCGTCCGGCGAAAGCGGATCGAGGGAAATAGGGTCGGGCTCAGGAGAGAGCATTTTCAAAGTGGATCAACTCGGGATCAATGCCGCCAGGATTCCGGCGGATGGCAATCACATCCACCCGCCAATCCATGGAGTGGTCGGGATGGGCTTGCCGGTAAGCTTCAACGGAAGCCAGGAGGTGAGCTCGCTTCTCTGCCGTCACGGACTCTTCGGGTAGGCCGAAGCTTGAGGAAGTTCGAGTTTTGACCTCAACGAAAACCGTTACAGGCAATTCAGCCTGGGAAGCATGCCCAGCATAAGCAGAAGGCGGATGTTGAGCCACCAGGTCAATCTCGCCGTAGGGTGTGCGAAAATTGCGCTCTAAAATCGTGTAGCCCTGGGCTTCCAGGTACGCCGCAGCAACCTGCTCTCCCCAGCGCCCCAACGATTGGTGATAGGTCTTTGACATGCGGTTTCAGGCGGGCAAGCGCTTTCGAAGTTTGGGTTTCCGGCGACCGGCTGCTCGTTCAATGACAAGCTGGTAACGCTCAAGCATCATTTGCATGGTTCGCTCGATCGAATACTGCTCTGCATCCAGCCGGGCATTGCGTCCCATTTGGATGCGCTGATCACGATCCATCAGCAGGCGCATCATCTTCGCCGTGTAGGCAGGCAGGTTTTCCTGGGCGCAGATAAAGCCATTCCGCCCATCTTGAACCGTGTCGCCGACCCCTGGGGACTCAATCCCCAGGACTGGCAAACCGGCAGCCATGGCTTCGATCACCGTGAAGGGGTGCACCTCCGTCACTGAGGCGGTCGCAAAGGCGTCTGCTGCGGCCAGGTAGCGAGGCAATTCCTGGTAGGGCACCAAACCCGTAAAATGGACTCGGCTGGTTAGATTTTCCTGTTCCAGGAACGTCTCAAGATCGCTACGTTCCGATCCCTCGCCGACCACCACCAAGCCAGCATTCGGATAGGCCTGGACTGCCGCAGAAAAGGCTTGCAGTAATAACACCAGGTTTTTCTCCGGGCCAAGCCGGCCAACGAAGAAAAGCAACACATCCTGGTCGTTGAAGCCCAAAAGACCTCGATCGACCGGTTCGACTTTTTCCTGGAAAGGCTTTAGATTGATCCCATTGGGGACTACATCGATCGGGACATCTACCCCAGCCTTGATTAACACCTCGCGCATCCCAGGCGAGGGCGAAACAACCAAGTCTACCCCGCGTGCAAAGGATGGCAGATACCCACCCATCGCCAGGTCACCAAGTACATCGGCAAGCACTGGGATATAGGCTTGCGCATAAAGATCATAACGAGTGTGATTGGTAAAAACGATTGGGATGCCTTTCGGGCGGCAGTAAAGCAAGGCCAGCGTGCCGCTCAGAAAGGGGTGGTGAACGTGGACAACATCCATAGTTTGCAGCAACCGTCGGGCCTGGATAGTGTAGCGGGTGTTGAAATTGTAGCCCTTGACGGCCAGGGGCAATCCGGGGGAACGAATAATATTGGTTTCATCATCCCTGTAATCAACGCCTCCGAAGGTAAAAACAAACACTTCGTGGCCGGCTTCTTCGAGCACTTTTTTGTTCAAGGAGATGTAATTGGTCACCCCACTGATATGGGGCTTGTACAAATCTGCCATCATGCCTATTTTCATCGTTTCATCTCCCTTTTGTACATCTGATTATAAGCTGGAATTTTACAATATTGGCATTTCAGATCATGGCGGTTAGAATTCAGGTATGCAGAGCGTCCATCATGAGCGATATTTACCTAACTTTGAGCGTCTCAGCGCAGTGGCAGCGACGATGTTGCTGGCCTATGCCCTGGCTCGGATAATTCAGGCGCCTGTACAAGATTTATCCCTGCAACTGCCCGGGTTGTTGCTGACCTTTGAACTGAACCTGCGCACTGTCGTCACACTGCTGGTTGCCGGATTGACCACTGCAGGCGCGGATTGGTTGATTCGCGACCATCCAAAACTCGGCAATCAAATCCGTTTCGAACACTGGCTGCTTCCGACCCTGACCGCCTGGGTGATTGGTGTGTTGCTGTTCCAGCTTCCGATCGGACTGTTGTGGTGGGCAGGCTTTGTGCTCGGCGGCGCTTTTCTGATGGCGGTACTGGTCGCAGAGTATATCGTCATCGACGACCATGATGACCGCCAGCCACTTGCCTCTGCCGGTTTAACGGTAGTATCCTTTGCGCTGTACTTGATCCTGGCGGCCAGCCTGCGCTTTGCAGAGATGCGTTTATACCTGATCCTACCCGCGTTGATCCTGGCAGGTGGACTGGCTTCCTTGCGCACCCTACACCTACGGCTGCATGGACAATGGGCGATTCTAAATGCTGGGATCGTGGCATTGGTTGTTGGGCAGGTCGCTGCCGCTTTGCATTACTGGCCGTTGTCTCCAACGAGTTATGGCCTGGCCCTGGTTGGCCCGGCTTACAGCCTGACCAGCCTGATGGCCAGCTTACTGGAGGGCAAGAAATTGCCCCAAGCCTTGATTGAGCCAGCGCTAATCTTCGTTTTCGTCACCGGGATGGCTTTCTTGCTCCGCTAAAATATCAGAAAACGGATTAAAATGGCCTGGATAGTAACCAAACCCGGATGAACGTGTTATCTTTTTTGTGAAAAATCAAGGGAAAAGAGAGAATTAAGCATGGAAATTTTGCTCAGCCTGGTCATCATTTTACTTTCATACCTGATCGGATCAATTCCTTTTGGCTTGTTGATCGTCAAAGCAGCCACAGGCAAGGATATTCGCCGGGTGGAAAGCGGACGAACGGGCGGCACGAATGCTTTTCGCGCGGCTGGTATCTTCGCCGGGGCCGGTACTGCAGTCCTGGACTTCTTCAAAGGCTTTATTGCTGTTTATCTCGCCCGCTCGCTGATCGGCTGGCAATTCCCTGGCGCTGAATGGTCAGCCTTGGTAGAAGTACTCGCCCCGATTGCTGCCATCCTGGGACATAACTATTCGATTTTTCTGAGTGAGCGGGACGAGAATGGAAAGCTGCGGTTGCGCGGCGGTGCTGGAGGCGCAACCGGGGTCGGCGGAGCGGCCGGCCTTTGGTTCCCCAGTGCGCTGTTCATCATTCCAATTGGGTTATTTATCCTGTTCGTGGTCGGTTATGCATCGCTGGCAACGATGAGTTTTGCAATGGTGGCGATTGGAGTGTTTGCTTACCGGGCAATTTTTCTAAATGCGCCTTGGGAGTATATCCTGTATGGCGTCATTGCTGAGGTGGTCCTGATGATCGCCTTGCGTCCCAACATCATTCGCTTGATGAATGGCACCGAGCGTCTGGTCGGCTTACGAGCAAAACGCGTACAGAAGAAAAGCAGCTGATCCCGGCTAGATCAGTCCTCGTCATCCTCGTCTTCGTCTTCGTAATATTCCTCTTCGTCATCGTCGGAAATCACTGGTAGTTCTCCATACAACTGCCGGTACAAGGCGCGCAAGTTGCGACGGTGTAACTCGGCCGCCAATCCGCCGATCAGCACCCGGCTTTTTCCGCACGATTCGACCGTCGTTTCGTCTAATAACTCCTGAGGATATTTTCGTTTCGAGGATCTCCGAACAACTTTTTTGATATTCGAGAGATAAGTCAGGTTATCCTTAATAAAGTTATCAATTTCGCCGCGCAGGACGATATCGCCGTGCCCCTGGATCACATTCTCCAAGCCCATCTTGCCAATCTTCTTGAGGGAGGCGGACAAGGCATCGACATCACCATTGACGATATAAGGCAGTGACATGGCCGCATCGCCGGCAAACAAGACCCGATCTTCTTCTACCAAGACGGCTATATTATCCGCACTATGCCCAGGCAAGGGGATTAAGGTTAAGGTCTTCTTCCCAACCCGAAGATTAAGATAGCCTTCATCAAAAGTAACCTGGGGGAGGACCAGACGGACATTTCGATAAGCTGGATTTTGCTTGCGGACTTCTTCCAGGGTTGGGCGAGAGTTCTCCAGATAACTCCGACACAAGGTATGACCAATTACTGTCGCTCCAGGGAAGAAGCAATTACCCCATGCATGATCGGCATGGCTATGCGTATTAATGACATAGCGGACCGGCACGCTCAGTTCTTGTTCAATGAAATCGCGAATCTCAAGGGTCTCTTCCGGTAAAGCCAGGGTGTCAATCACGACCGCCCAGTTGGGGCCGACGATTGTTCCAGCGGTGACCTGAGCATAAACTTCGCTCTGAAAGGAGTAGACCGTGTCGGCGATACGTTCGCGTTGGATCATTAGGTTACCTTTTTGGACCAGCGGTGAAGGATGAAAAGGCTGCCAGGCGGAAAATTCTCGCCAAGAACTTGTGAAGCATAGCATATATTTTGATGAAAATCAAGCTACATTAAGGTTTCGTTAATATGATCTTGTTCCCGAACAGTAAATTTTTGGTATAATCAAATAACAATTGGAATATTCCGATCTGGGAGGAGTAAGCGTCTGAAAAGCTGGCAGAGAAGGAGTGGCCATTGGCTGAGAGCCCCCACAGCAACAAGCCGCTGAATGTCGCCCAGGATGGGTGCTGAAGAAAAAGCGATCTGGCTTGAGTAGACCAGCACGGGGATGCCCGTTACAGCAGCACCTGATCGGCAGAGTCCTTCTGCCTGCCAGGTTAAGAGCGCCAATTTGAGAATTGGCGAACTGAGGTGGTACCGCGAAAGAAGCAACCTTTCGTCCTCACGAGGATGGAAGGTTTTTTGTTTAAGGAGCAACTTGCTCCGGTAAATTTGCAGGACAAAATTGGAGGCAGAGATGACTGAAACAACCCTACCCAAAACATATGATTTCAAAACCACCGAAGAACGGATTTACGAATGGTGGCAAACGAATGGCTATTTCAAACCCTGGAATGATCCCAATAAGCCTGGCTTCAATCCAAATATTGAGCCATTTGTCATCTCGATTCCTCCCCCCAATGTTACCGGTGAGCTGCACCTGGGTCATGCCTTGTTCGTGGCAATGGAAGACCTGATGATTCGCTACCACCGGATGAAAGGCATCCCCACCCTATGGGTACCCGGGACTGACCACGCTGGGATCGCCACCCAGCTCCAGGTGGAAAAAATGCTGGCCCGAGAAGGTCTCTCACGCGAGGCACTCGGCCGGGAAGAATTTCTGAAGCGCACCTGGGAATGGAAGCATAAATACGGCGGGATCATCACCAGCCAGATCCGCCGCCTGGGCGCTTCCTGTGACTGGGAGCGTGAACGTTTTACAATGGATGAAGGACTTTCCAAAGCGGTGCGCGAGGCTTTCGTGCGCCTGTTTGAAAAAGGCTTGATCTATCGCGGCCCGCGCCTGATCAACTGGTCGCCGGGGTTAAAGACCGCGGTTTCTGATCTGGAAGTGGAATATTCCGACGGCTCAAAACAGACTTTTCACCATACCGCCGCCGTTTGGAAAGACGGGAAG
>JAYRWF010000572.1:0-3420 GCA_041918195.1 Anaerolineales bacterium | reverse complement strand
CAACCCAGGTAGTTCTTGATCTGGCAGGCAAGTACACTGTTCAGCTTACGGCTGAGGATCTCCAAAAATCTGGCCTTTCTGGTGCTGGGACAGAGAACAACCTAGGTGCCTGGTCATTCGAGATCGAATCAAACGGTAATTTTAACGTTAGCCAAAATGGCCAATTCATCGCTTCTGGAAATCTAGGCTCCAAAGGTAATGAATTGAACATCCAGCTGCTCCGAGTATGCGATACCTGTAGTTGTGGAGGGAATATCGGTCGGTATACCTACGCGATCACAGCAGCCAGCGATTCAAACCCAAAACAACTGGTTTTTCAAAAGATCTATGATACCTGCGACACGATGGCTTTTGCCCTGACGGCCAAACCGTTGCAGGGCAAATAGTCCTAGCTGACTGGTTAAATCCTCAACCCCTCACGAACTTGTTCGCCAATACCAATAGACGGTGGGCCATTGCAGAAACAAAAAAATATCCTACCTCTTGCCTGGCTCCTGGCCCTACTCAGCCTGGGAATCCTGGTTTTCTCAACCTGGCTTATCTTACTTAGCCAGGCTGGAAAGGATGGACGATATTCGGAGGTCCTGGGCGGCGCGATCACCGGCCTTGGAGCGCCTATACTTGGCCTGGTGATTTTAAAACGCCAACCCCACAACCGCATTGGCTGGCTATGGCTGATCTATGGCCTGGCGAATGCTTTCTTCAGCCTGGCTTTTGCCTTTAAATACCAGGCAAACAGCGCCTTACCGGCTGGTTATTCCGACCCGCTGTTCGTGATGCTGCTGTTCAGCGAAACAGCCGCCATAATTCGCCTGATCTTCTTCATGCTCTTAATCCTTTGGTTTCCGGATGGGCGGTCGCCTTCTCCTCGCTGGAAATGGCTTCATTGGTGGGCAGTGGCCGCATTGGTTTTAATGACCTTGCAATTATTTTCAGAGCAGGTCCCCTGGACAGAGGTCCAAGGCGTTGTCTCCGGAGCGCCAACGATCACGAATCCGATTGGATTTCTTCCCGCGGGTCTAAATCCGATCCTTGGACTGCTGCAGATGGTCGGGTTCTTTTCAATCCTGGCAATGTCCCTCCTATCCATCCTTTCCATTATCCAACGCTCTCGCTCGGCCAGTCAACTGGTTCGCGCCCAAATCCTGTGGTTTGTGGTCGGCTCGGTCTGTTATGCCTTCGTTTGGATTGCATTTCTCCTGCTTTTGAACACTAAAGCTGAGCTCGCCGGCGCACTGGGCAGCCTGGCGATCCTGCCTTTTTATCTGGCTGTCGGCATCGCCATCACCCGCTACCGCCTGTACAATATTGACATCATCATCCGCCGCACCCTGGTTTATGGTCTCTTGACCGCCACCCTGGCAGTGGTGTTTTTGGGAGGGGTGACCTTGCTCCAATGGATTTTCCAGGCAATCAGCGGGCAACAGTCGCCAATTAGTATTATCCTCTCCACCCTGGCGATTGCAGCCCTGTTCAATCCGCTTCGGGCACGCTTCCAGAACGGCATCGACCGCCGTTTCTACCGCAAGAAATATGACGCCCAGAAAGCGCTGGAAGATTTCGCCTCCCTGGCGCGCAATGAGGTTGAATTAGAGCAGCTCAGTGAGTCTCTGCTAAAGGTGGTCAACGGGACAGTACAGCCAGAGAAAGCGGAAATCTGGCTCTTTCCCAAAGGCTAAGTAGTCGTTCGTTGCTGATCTTCATCGCGCCGGAGGCGCAGTTTCAGGTAGGCCAGAAAGGCTGAAACAGCCATCGCCATAGCCGTGATCCCAAAGGGCAGCCGCGGGCTATAGTTTTCCCATAATCGCGCCCCCAACCAGGGCGCGGGTAGGGAGAGCAGGCTGATGCTCGAGTGAAAAAAGCCAAATGCCAGGCCGCGGTTCTCCGGCGGGACTACTTTGCTTGTCAAAGCGCTATAAGCCGGGTTGACCAGGCCCGAACCCAGCCCAGACAGGATCCCAGCCAGGGCAAAACCAGGCAGGTCGCGCGCCAGGATGAAAGCGCCCAGGCCAACCCCAGCAACCAGGAAACCCAGCGCAATCGTGCGATGTTCGCCAATCCGGTCCGATAGCCACCCTGCCGGTGGGGTGGCGACCATCATCGTAAAAAACAGAATCGAGCGCAGCAGGCCGATCTGCACTACTCCCAGGCTGCCCACTTCTGATAAAAACAGCGGCTGGAGCTCTTCGGATAAACGCGCCGATACATCACTAATACCATCCAGCACCAGGATCCAGGTCAGGATCCCACCGGCAAACATCAATCCCAGAATCGCCCCAAGCTGGCGGCCAAAATTTTGCAAGCGGACCGGCTGGACTTCAACCGGCCGGGAGGCAGTGAAGCGCTCGGCGCGTGCCATCCAGATCCGCAAGGTTGTAGCAACCCAATAAATAACCCCGGTCACAGCCAGCATAAAGCGGTAATCGCGCCAGTCGATCAGCAACCCAGCCAGCGGCGGCCCAATCACACCGATTACCAGAAAAATCCCATTGCTAAGACCAAAAATCCGGCCGCGCACGCGCTCTTCGGACTGGTCGGCAATGAACGCCGAGTAACTCGGCCCGACTGTTGTGCCAGAAATATATTCCAAAACCAGGGCTGCCAGCGCCCACTGCCAGCTCGGCGCAATCACAAACAGCAAGTAACCGAATGATGCGATCGCGCTGCCGATGGCGATCGCCCGTAGCCGGCCGATTGTATCGGATAACCAGCCGCCAAAAACCTGCAGCGCCAGGGGCACGATCGAAGCCAGCGAGAACACCAGGCCTACCTGGCCGATGCTGGCGCCCAGGCTCTGCAAGTAGAGCGCCAGGTACGAATACAGCATCGCCCCGGCAATATTCGCCAGGACCATACCGAGCAGAAACCAACGCAGGGTAGGAGTCAGGATCGAAAATGATTTTGAAAGACGCGCCAACATACCAATCTGTATTTTAATCTGGATTGGCAGTTGGCAAAACTCTTCTAGCTTAATGAAAAGCCGTCTATTTGATCACAACTACATCGCTGCCGCTGCGCCCAAACACCTCGGGGGAGTACATTTCTTCCGCCTTGGCAGGCGGGACAATGAACGTCCCAGGAGTGGTCGCCCGGGCGATGTAGGAATACTCATACACACCATCCCACAGCAGGCTGGTAAAAGCTTCAGCTCGTTCATCGCGCAGGTTCTGGTGCTCGTACCAGGGGCCCCACCACCACCAGCCATAGCGCGCTTCAGCAGCAGTCGGGTCGGGCGGCGGCTCGCTCGAAACCGCCAAAGAAGGGTTGATAATTTCAAGGCCAGCCGGCAGCGGATCAGCCAGCGCCACGTGATAGCGCCGGTTATCTGCAACCATCGTCAGCCGCACCCTCACCCGCGAGCCCGCCTTGATCTGCCAGACCCCATTTTCATCCTGGGTGACATCTTCTGGGTTATCCACT
>JAYRWF010000571.1:0-8087 GCA_041918195.1 Anaerolineales bacterium | reverse complement strand
TAGCCCCACCGGCCAGGTAAAGCGAGCCCACGATTGCATTCAGGATCCCGCCCTCTTTTCCAAGATAGAAACCACCCTTCGGCGTGGAAAAGACCATTTCCCACGAGAGAGCCGGTAGTCCACGGATCAGTACCACCAGTAAAATAAAGCCCAGGCTGCCCGTAACCAGGGTAAAAGAAAGGAGCATTAAGGCTTTGAGGATTTTTTCTTCCAGATGTTTCTTCATCGCTTTGATTTCCCGGTAATTCGACGCAGAATTAAGGTCGAGAGAATATTAAAAAATAGCACAATTACCAACAGAATTAGCGCCGCCGTCAACAGTGCTGAGTCATACAGGGGGATCGACATCATCTCCCCATAATTGTTGGCAATTAGAGCCGGCAGCGGGTATGCCGGATCAAAGATCGAGCCAGGCATTTTTGCGACATTCCCTACCACCATCAACACCGCCATCGTTTCACCGAGGGAGCGCGACATACCCAGGACGATCCCGGCCACGATCCCAGGTAGCGTATGCGGCAGCACCGCGTCGCGGGTAGTTTGCCAGCGAGTTGCTCCCATTGCGAGCGAGGCTTCTCGCACGCCATCTGGTACCGTCCTCAGGACCTCGAAAATCACAGAGATAATGAATGGCGCAACCATTACCGCCAGGACAACGCCGCCTGCCAGGATGCTGAATCCGGTCGGGTTGGTGTCACGCAAAAAGGGAATAAATCCCAGGCTGCCGCCTAACCGTGGACCAAGCCATTGCACCACTGGAACAATCGCCAGCACGCCCCATACCCCATAGACAACAGAAGGAATCGCGGCCAGTAAATCCAACAATGGCTTGGCAATACTCCGCGTTCGCCGGTGGGCGTATTCAGCCAGGTAGATTGCTGTCAGCAGGCAGGGTGGCACCGCCAGGATCAGGGAAACCAGGGTCACCCACATCGTTCCGGCAATAAATGGCAAAAAACCAAATTGGCCTTTCAGAGGCTGCCAGGTGGTGCCACTGAGTAGCGCCCAGGGCGTTTGTGGTTGCAAGATTGGCCAGGAACGAATCACCAGGGCTACAACGACTGTCAAAAAGAGCACAACCGGAATCAATGAAATGAGAAAAAAGCCGTCCTGTGCCAGCCGGTCTCGCCCGCGCCGGTTGATCAGCGTTTTCCTGGCCTTCAGATCAGTTTGCATAAGCTTCGCCATTCCTGTGAATTTGTCGCCTGGAGAGGAGCGGAAATCCGCCCATCTCCAGGCGCTCCAGGCCTATTTTAATTTCTGAAAAGCTTCATCCAGTTGGTCCTGCGTAAGCTGCACATAACCTGCTTCGCCGACATACTTCTGCCCATCCGTCAGGATCCATTCGATGAATGCCTTCACCAGGGCAGTCGGTTGGCCTTTTGTGACCAGGTTCAACGGGCGAGCGGGCGGAGAGGGATATTTACTGCTTGCAACCGCTTCCACCGCCGCGGTCTTGGTTTGAAGCACTTCATCGGGGTCTGCCACTCCGTTCTCGTTGACATCAATTGGCACCACAACCGAGCCCGCCACCGGCTTTCCGCTGGTGTTATCAAAAGCATAGCCCAGGTTGTTGTACCCGATTCCCATCGGATCTTTGACCACTGCCTCCAACAAACCCGGATCACCAAACACCCCCACGCCTTTTAGATCTTCCTGTTTCTTCCCCAAGTATTTTGCCCAAACTTCCGGGGCGCCAGCCGCATCCGAGCGTGTATACACGTTGATTACTTCCGTCACTTCTGGTCGACCGACCACCTCACCCCAGGTGGTAATTTCACCTGTTATATAGATCTTCTCGAAGGTTGCTTTGGTCACACCTTTCGCGAGCAGATCCTGCAAGACAGGGTTCGCTTCATTAACCATTGGGAATACCGCATCTTTAACCACTGGCACCCAAAAAGCACCCTGCGCCTCTTCTTCCGGGGTAATGGCCCGGGAAACCATCCCGATTTCCACTGCACCAGATAACGCATCCGTCATTCCTTTTCCAGCGCCGCCAGCCGAGATATCAAACTGGACTGCCGGATTGATCTTCTGATATTCTTCCGCCCAGCGTTGCATCATTGGGTATAACGCAAAGGCGCCTGAAATAGCGATCGTCCCGCCTTCTTCGCCGCCTTGCGGGTCAGCCGCTCCACCACAGGCGCCTAAGAGCAGCGAAAATCCCACGAACAAAGCCAAAAGAAGCTGCATACGGTTATTTGTGTTCATTGTTTGTCTTCCTTTCTCGTTTATAGTCTATAACTTCTAGTCTTTTTGTAGACTTTTATTCCTAAAAATCTGGGAATTCAAGCTGAATAGCCTGAATTCCCAGGAAGTTTTCGTTCTAGGTCAGGGCCATGTAGATCGTTCGGATGCTCAAGATAATAATCAGCGTGCCGACAGCAATCATCAACGCCTTGATTGGCAGTTTCCTGGTCAGGAAGGCCGCCAGGGGTGCTGCAATCGCACCGCCGATCAGCAAACCAAGGATGATCTGCCAGTAATCACCTAACGCCAGCGTAAATACAAAAACCACCGATTGGGAAAAAGTCACAAAAAATTCCGAGAAGTTAACCGAGCCGATGGTCTGTCGGGGGTTGTTGCCGCGCGCTACCAACGTGGTGGTGACAATTGGTCCCCAACCGCCACCGCCGATTGCATCGAAAAATCCACCGATAACTCCCAAAATGCTGATATGGCTGGTCACCTTGCGTTCTTCATGGTTATTGCTGAAGGCCTTCACCAGGATTACCACACCCATGATTAACAGGTACCCTGAAATAATTGGCTTCAAGATATCTCCTGGGGCCTGGGTCAATAAGTAAGCGCCAACAATCGCCCCTAGCACCCCTGGGAGCGCCAGGCGTTTGATCAATTTCCAATCCAGGTTGCCCAGCTTCCAGTGCGAGGCGCCTGAGATCGCCGTGGTGACTACCTCGGCCATATGCACGCTGGCGCTGGCTACCGCAGGCGGCACGCCAATGCTCAACAGGAACGTGTTAGAGCTGACGCCATACGCCATGCCCAAAGCGCCATCAATCATCTGGGCAAAGAAGCCCACCACAACAAAAACTAGGATGCTCAGTTCCATTCTTAACTCTCCGGATTTAAGATTCGAGCTTTTTCAACCCGCCCGGCGACATCCGCAAGACTGGTATTTTCAAGGATTTCTGCAATGGCATTCCGCACATCATACATCACCATACGCAACCCGCACGTCTTTTCATCTGGGCAGCCGCATGGCTCATAAGCCATTTGGCTGACGCAGCGGACCGGCGCCAGGGGGCCATCCAACACCCGCACCACCTGGCTCAGGCTGATCTCACTGGCTGGTCGCGCCAGGTAATAGCCGCCGCCCACCCCCATCTTGCTCTGCAACAGCCCGGCATTTTTCAAGCTCAGCAAGATCTGCTCCAAAAATTTGGCTGGGATCTTCTGCCGCTTTGCCAGGTCTTTGATCTGGACAATATGTTCCCCAGGGTGCTCCTGATCCCAGGTCGCCAGCTCGATCATTGCCCGCAGGCCGTATTCGCCACGTTTTGAAAGTCGCATAAAAATTCTATAAAGTCTATTGTTCCAATAGGAATTATTCTGGCTATATAGTACCTTGCCGAGAACCGTTTGTCAAGTAAAAATTTCGCAAAATTACCCTGGCTCGACTTCACTTTCGGTGAATCATACCCACTGCCCCGGTTGTATAATGAAAATATAGTGAAAGGAGCAGCCGATGGCATGGCAAAACCAACTTAATGCCGATTCCGTCTCCTGGTTAATTTCCTCCTCATCGCCGGGTATTCGCTACCTGGCGCTCCGCGACCTCGCTTGTCTTCCCTCCGACCACCCTGATCTCGCAGCCGCCCGCGCCGTAGCCCACCAAAGCGGGCCAATCGCTGCCATCCTGGACCACATGGCCGAGCCCGGCTACTGGAGCAAGCCCGGCCCAGGTTACAACCCCAAGTACTTCTCTACCGTCTGGTCCATCATCCTACTCGCCCAACTGGGCGCCCACATGGAACAAGACCCGCGCATCGCGCGCGCCTGTGCTTACATCATCGATCAGGCTCTGGCGCCCGGCGGGCAGTTCGCTTCTGCCACGGCGCCTTCTGGCACAGCAGACTGCCTGCAGGGCAATCTATGCTGGGCGCTGCTCGAACTGGGCAGCACCGACCCGCGCCTGGAGACAGCCTTCGAATGGATGGCACGCACCGTTACCGGCGAAGGACTGGCCCCTGCCGGTGACCGCCAGACCAACCTGCGCTACTATGCCGGAAAATGCGGCCCAAACTTTGCCTGTGGCGCAAACAACCGCCTGCCCTGTGCCTGGGGAGCAGCCAAAGTAATGCTGGCTTTCGGACGCCTGCCAGCCTCTCGCCGAACTCCGCTGATCGATCGGGCTATCCAGCAAGGCATCGATTTCCTTTTTGGTGTAGACCCCGCCACTGCAGCCTACCCCGCTGGCTACAGCAGCAAACCCAACCAGAGTTGGTGGAAATTCGGCTTTCCTGTTTTCTACATCACAGACATCCTCCAAATTGTTGAAGCTCTGGCCAGCCTGGGCCTGGCTCGCGATCCCCGCCTGGAGAACGCCATCCAGTTGATCCTCAGCAAGCAAGATCCCCAAGGCTGCTGGCCGCTGGAATATGACTATGCCGGCAAGACCTGGGTCGATTTCGGCCCCAAGAAGCAACCCAACCCGTGGGTGACCTTGCGCGCCCTGCGCGCCCTAAAAGCCGCCAGCCAGTAAACCCATTCAAGGTGATACATCATGATCGAATTTCCTGAAGCACTCACCATCGCCCGTCAGATCGATCAGACGCTCAAAGGAAAACGCATCCAGTCGGCCACTCGTGGCAACACCCCCCACAAATTTGCCTTTTATAGCCACTCGGCCGAAGAGTATGCCGCCATCCTGCCTGGTAAAATTGTGAACTCGGCCTTCGCCCACGGTTCTTTGATTATTATCAACCTCGAACCAGACTGCCGCCTGGTCTTTGGCGAGGGCGGGGAGCGAATTCTGTTTCACGCCTCTGAAAAATCACTCCCGAAAAAACATCATTTCTCAGCCCACTTTGACGATGATACCTGGCTGACGGTCGCTGTCCAGGGCTGGGGTGCGGTATTACTTTTCACCCAGGCCGAATTGGAAAACTTTCCTCGCTACATCCAAAAGCCGGCTCCGCTCAGCCCAGAATTTACCCGCGCCTATTTCCTCAGCCTTTTCGAAGGGCTGACCCAAGATGCCAGGACCAGCCTCAAGTTTTTTCTGGTCAGCCAGCCCGGTGTGTTGGGGGTCGGCAATGGGATCCTCCAGGACATCCTGTTCCAGGCCAGGCTCCACCCGCGCTTTCAGGCTGCCCAGACCACGCCGGAGCAGCGAGATTCCTTATATACCGCCCTGTGCGCCACCATCGAACAGGCAGTCGCCCTCGGCGGGCGCGACACCGAACACGACCTATTTGACCAACCCGGGAAGTATGTAAAGCTACTCGATGCCCGCACAGTTGGCCAACCCTGCCCGGTTTGTGATACCAAAATCCAAAAAGAAAGCTTCTTAGGTGGTACGGTCTATTTTTGTCCGCGCTGCCAGCCGGCGCCCAGTCAATACTGACCTGCAGAGCTAGTTATCTTGACAGCCCCTCATCCTAAGTTATAATCTGCTATATTTCACCAAGATTATCAGTATTAATATTGCCGGGAGGGTATCCGATGAACCGTCCGAACTGGATTGGGCAGACCCTTGGGGGGCGCTACCGCATTGACGACATCCTCGGCCAGGGCGGTATGTCGGCCGTTTACAAAGCGTTTGACCCAAACCTGAAGCGTGTCGTAGCCGTGAAGATGATCCATCCCCACCTGGCAGAAGACGCCAGGTTCCGTCTGCGATTTGAAGAAGAAGCTTCTGCTGTTGCGCAATTACGCCATCCCAATATTGTACAAATCTTCGATTTCAATCACGACGAGAGCATTTACTACATGGTGCAGGAGTTCGTTGCCGGTGAAACCCTGCAAGAGCGACTGAGGCGATTGAACAAAGCCAACCGCCGCCTGCCATTGAACGAGGCCGTCGGCTTTATCATCAATATCTGCGCTGCAGCTGGTTATGCCCACCAACGCGGTCTGGTGCATCGCGACATCAAACCCGCCAACATCATGATCGATATCCATAACCAGGCTATTTTGATGGATTTTGGCATTGTCAAGATCCTCGGCGGCGAAAAGCACACCGCTACCGGCGCAGTAGTTGGTACCGCCCTATACCTGCCCCCAGAATCAATCCGTGGTGAAGTGCCCGATCCACGATCTGACCAGTACTCACTCGCCGTAACCCTGTTCGAAGCTATCAGCGGGCGCCCACCTTACGAAGCCGATTCGGCGATGACCTTAATGATGATGCACCTCAATGATCCTACGCCTGATATCCGCCAATTACGCCCAGACGTCCCACCAGGTCTGGGAATGGTGGTTGAAAAGGCCTTATCGAAAAGTCGAGAGGATCGTTTTTCTTCGATGGCGGATTTCGCTGCTGCTTTGTACGATGCACTGTCTAAACCTGCCCCCCTCGAGCAGGCCGCCACCCTGGTCGACCCGACTGGATCCATCACCCAGGATGCCCCCGAAACCGGGCCAGGGATGATCCAACGACCAGCGGGCCGCCCAACCCGTCCGGCAACGCCACCATCCGAGTCCACCTCGAAGCTGCCTGCTCCAGCCAATGAACCCCCCGCAGCCAGCCAGGCAGCCCCAGTCGCAAGCTTGGATCCTCCAGCAGTCTCAGCGCCAGCCGCCCAACCGCGCCTGAAACCGGCTTTGTGGGCTGGGCTGGCTGGCGCGGCAATCATGATCGTTATCGTTGTAACTTTGTTGCTGCGCAACGCAGGCAACGCCGGGCAGCTTCCAGTAGCACCGTTGCCGACCTCCGCGCCAACTGAAACCCAGGTCGTCCAGGCCATCGCACCGCTCGTAGAGGCCAGCCCAACACCCACAACCACAACCACAGTCACCCCTACCCTTGCCCCGCCATCCACCCCTACAATTACCCTTTCACCAACCCCCACCATTCCAGTTGGTGTTCCTTATGCACAAATAAAGGGGATCAGCCTGAACAGCAATAGTTATTATGTAGTAGATTACGAAACTTTCGAATTTACTGAAAAATTACCCGGCCAGCATGTCCATTTCTTCTTTAACACTGTGACCCAAGACCAGGCTGGTAGCCCAGGCAAAGGCCCCTGGAAGCTCTACGGCGGTCCGCGCCCCTTTGAACAGTACCGCACGGTCGATCGGCCGAATACTGCCACCCAGATGTGCATCCTGGTGGCCAACGCCGATCATAGCATCAGGCTGGACACGGGTAACTGTATGATCTTGCCGGATATACCTGTCGCCGCACCGATCTATGCCGATGCCTGCCTAAGCGGTCCTGGATCTGATTACCCAATCCTGGGCCAGTTCCAGCCAGGACATCCGCTGCTGGTACTCGGCATCTCAGCTGATGAAACCTGGTGGGTAGTGGCGCACCCCACCAACCCTGACCAGTCCTGCTGGCTACAGCGCAGTCGCTCCGACTTCTCGGGAGATATCACCAGCCTGCCCTTGGCCAATGCGCCATCCGATCCAGGGGGCAGATCAACTTCACTGGCGGTCCAGATCAACCAGATTAGCCTTGACGGGCAAAATCGCTATGTCGTCGAATTCAGCACAACCGGCTTCACCCCAGCCTTACCTGGCACACACATTCACTTCTACTTCGATATTTATGCAGCGGACCAGGCCAGCAGCGGCAATCGCCTGATGTACGGCGATGCTTCACCTTTCACCGGTTATACCCAGGCCAACCGACCACAAGGCGCTACCCAATTATGCGCTCTGGTAGCCAACCCGAACCATACGATTATCCCAGATAGCGGCAACTGCTTCACCCTGCCATAACCCTTAAGGGAGGCGTTCGATGGAACAAAGTTTCGGAAAATTGATCCTGCTTTCGGATGATGGCCCAGAACAAGAATTCGAACTGGGGAAAACGCGCGTCACCCTGGGGCGCGCCACAACCAACGATATTGTCCTGCCAGATCGACGCGCCTCCCGCAGCCATGCCCGGCTGG
>JAYRWF010000570.1:0-4744 GCA_041918195.1 Anaerolineales bacterium | reverse complement strand
GGGTTGCCAGGATCGAGCTCAATTTTTTGTCTCAGGAAGTGGATATAAGCGCGCAGGTAATCAATATCGTTCCGGTATTCAGGCCCCCACACTATTTCAAGCAGTTGTTCGTGCAAGACAACCTGGTTGGCGTGTTCAGCCAGGGCATGAAGCAGGTTATATTCGGTTTCCGTAAGGTGGATAAGACGGTCGCCCCGGCTTACCTGACGGCGGGCCAGGTCAATTTTCAGGTCGCCGCAGATTAGCTCGGCTCGATTGGGTTCCTGATTCCCGCTGCGGGAGCGTTTCAGGACCGCCTGGACGCGCGCCAGCAGCTCTTTCGAGCTGAAAGGCTTGGTTACGTAATCGTCCGCTCCAGCTTCAAATCCACGCAAGATGTCTGCTTCACGTACTCTGGCTGTCAGCATAATAATGGGTGTGTTTGAGAAAGCACGTAGTCGCTGGGCTACCTGGTAGCCGTCGATACTGCCCGATAAAACGATGTCCAAAATCACTAACTCGGGCTGTTCCAGTGCTGCGGTTTCAATGGCATGTTCTCCGCTAAAAGCAGCCAGGACTTCATAGCCGGCAGCCGTTAGGATTTCTCGCATTAGGTAGACGATTTTTGGTTCATCGTCAACGACCAAAATCCGCGGTCTTTCCAGGTTAGATTTCATGTGGATTAACCCTGTCGATCATCGTCAGCATGGTCTAGTTCTATTTCTGGCAGTGGGAGTGAAAAATGGAGCGTGGTGCCTTCTCCGATTTTACTGTCGACCCAAATCCGCCCGCCGTGGCCTTCGATGATAGCTCGAGCAATCGGCAAGCCCAGTCCAGTCCCTGGAATTTGCAGATGTGGGTTTCGCCGCACGCGGTAAAACTTCTCAAATAAAGGGATCAAATCCTCTGGGGAGATCCCGATCCCCTGGTCGGCTGTTGAGATCACCACGTCATGTGGGCGCTTTTCCGCTCGTATGATGATGAGCCCGCCTTCGGGTGAATATTTTATTGCGTTATCCAGGATATTTCGAAAGACCTGTTTAATCCAGCGCGGATCAGCCAACAGGATGGGAAAATTTGTCGGAAAATCAACCAGGATCCGGTGGTTTTCTGCCCGGCGCTGGCTTTCGGCTGCTGCAGCGTAGGCAATTTTCTCTAACCGGACTGGCTCGCGATCGATCACCAATTGATCCACATCGATCAATGAAGAATCGAGGATATTTCGAAGCATTATTTGCATGTGGTGGCATTCTTCGTCGATGTGGGCTAAGAACTCATCGCGCTTGTCCTCGTCCCAGCGTATGCCCTCTAGCAGTAACGCACTGGCATAGCCCTGGATTGCGGTAAGCGGTAAGCGCAACTCGTGAGAAAGAACGGCCATGATTTCGGAGCGCATTTTTTCAGCCTGACGGGCTTCACGAAAGGCATCGGCGCGAGCCTCTAAACGTGCCCGATCAATTGCCATTGCAATCAGGTCGGTCAGAGTCTGTACGAACGGCAGATCATTTATTGTGAATACATCTTCTTCAGAGAATGTACCGAGCAGCAGGACGCCGTATTTTTGTTCACTCACCTTCAGCGGAGCCGCAAGAGTGCAAGCTGGCAGTTGGTTACGGCGAATAGCCCGCGCAAAGACCGCCCGGTTGGCTGGCCGCAAGTCATTCATTGCCTGGGCTACATCTTCTGGTTTGCATAACAGGCAGGCCTTGCCTTGGTCATAGACCTTGCCAGTGATGGATTCACCTGCCTGCAGGCCAAGGTCGCTAATGATCTGTGGATCAAATCCAAAGCTTGCCGCTGGGCGAAATAACCCCGCCGATTGGTCCCATAACATGACCAGGCCGTATTCAGCTGCAACAAGCACCCCGGGGATGGTCTGCATCACTGCGTCAAGGAGTTCGGCAAGCTCTAAAGGCGCAGTGAGCGTCTTGGCAACTTCCGTTAACGCAATTAATTCACTCTGTAAGCGATTCTGGATTGTAGATACAGCTAGAGACACGAAAGCAGCTCCCTGGCAAGTATGTCACCGATAGCGCTTTAGCTTAATAATAACACGACTCAATCAACGGGTGATAATCGAAGTGCTTGGTCCGACTGGGCTGGCCGTGATCACCTTGCTCCCCTTGACCATCGTTCCCTGGTAATTCCGTTCACCGCTGAATACCTGCCAACCGCTCAACAGGAAAGGAACGGAATTACTGGCCTCCAGCCATTCGCCATCAAATTTTCGGGCCAGGTGGACATGGGTGCCAGTGGATTTGCCCCGCTCGCAGGACGGATGGCCAATTCGGTCATTTACCTGTACCCGCTGGCCCAGCGGTACCCGGTCGAGGTCAGCGATATGCAGGTAGATGATCACCCACCCGGTTTGCTCATTACCATCTCCATCGAGGTCAAGAGCGACTACGTTATTCTCCGAGCGGACGATCACGCCGTCACTTGAAGCGGTCACCCAGGCGCGTGAAGTTATGCAGGCTGGTTCGCCGGTGACAGGTGCAAAATCCACTGCGCCTCGTGGACTACCCGTATTCCACGAAGGGTGTGGGCCGCCGGTCAGGCTCCAACGTTCACCCGGGCTAAATGGTAGCTCAAATTCTGGCTGAGTTAAGTCGGGGGTCAGCCCTGAGGCATACTTAGCGGCGCGCTGCCAGGGATCGCCTAACAATTCTTCATAAAACGAAAGAAAATTATCCTCCCCATATAGTGCTTCGCGCCAGGCTCGTGGTTTGTAAAATTTCGCGAATAAATTCTGAACCGCCACGGAGCCGGGATTAAGCCAGGGTTCAATCGAGCTGGTGTTCCCATCAGAATATTTGAGCAATGTGAGTTCGCCAGTCCGCCAGCCGTAATAGCCGATATTCAAGTGGGTGGCTGCCATGACCAGCTCCTGGTATAGCCCACGCCGGTCAGATACCTGGAAACCGAGCGGATAATTCAGGTCAGCCGGGTCTTCTAAGGGGCCAGTAACCCATCCGGCCCGGTACTCCAGGAAAGCCAATAGTAAGCGCGGGTTGACTGAAGACTCTCTGGAAACTTGCTCAATAATTTGTACTCCGGTCAACCGAAAATCATACACTTCTTCCGAGTAGCTATTGAGATAGCCATCTCGGCTGGCGATAAAGTCCTCGATGTCGAAGTCAAGTGCGGTGGGGGAATTGATGATTTCGCTGTCTGGGAAGATTGCTGGGGTGTTCGGGTTGGGCAAGCCTGAACCGGGGATAGTCAAAGCCTTACCGGAGGGTAAAAATCCATCCAGCGGCAGCAGAGAAGCAGAGTTGATTTGAGAAACCGTGACCTTGAACCGGCGGGCAATGGCAGTCAGGGTATCGCCCGGCTGGGTAATGTATACATCAGCAATGTACTCGGGAGGGGTGGTTGGCTGATCGTGGTCCGACCCAGGTTTCTCAACCGAGGGTGGGGCAGGGGTGATCTCAGGAACTAGAGAAGGCGACACGTCTGTGCTGGTTTGCGTTGCGGATCGGGTAGGTATAACTGGAGCAGGTTGGCTGGGGTTATGTTTAGCAACCAGCTCAGCGACCAGGGTTTGCTGCTCGGCCGTTGCCTGGGCAGATCGCTGCGACGCGCTGTCGAGGGGTAAATTGCATGCCAGGCTTGCTCCCATTAGAACAGCCAGTGCAAGGCTGCTGCGAAACGCCAGTTTCTGACGAACTCCAGTTTGCTTCATCCAATTTCCCTTGTTCATCTTACTGAACCCCTAGGCAAAAATCTAAATTTTGTCTTCTGATTTGTTTTCAGCATGCAGGATCGCATCCTTCCGCCAGGTATTAGTTTGTGCCAGCAGCATCCCGGTCAACATGATTGCACATCCTGCCAACTGGGTAATGTTGAGCATTTCTTTCAACAAAAGTGCCCCAAATAAGGCCGCAAACACTGCTTCCATGCTAAGAAGGATCGCAGCATCACTGGGAGGTGCAAGCTTCTGGCCAAAGATCTGTAAAGTGTACCCCAGGCCGCCGGAGATCACCCCGGCATAAACAATTGCCCAGGCCGCTCTTCCCACCTGGCTCAACGCTTCCGGATCAGACAACAAGCCCACCCCACTGCTGACCAGGCCGCAGATCAGAAACTGACCAACGGCTATTTGCAGGCTACCCAGTCTGGTCACCAGGCGGCCAATCCAGATGACATGGAAGGCCCAAAATAGCGCACCGACCAGCTCCAACGCGTCCCCAGGATTGATCCTCATCTTGCCGCCAGTGCTAAGTAGGAACAGGCCGGTGGCCGCCAACCCAGCGCTCAGCCACACAGTCCGGCTGGGTGGCTGTCGCAGGTATACCGCCTGAAAGACAGGGACCAGGATCACGTACAAACCGGTTATGAAACCGGCATTGCCCGCGGTGGTGTAGCGCAAACCAGCCTGTTGGAATGCTGCACCGCAGGCCAGGACCAGGCCAGCAAGCAACAGGCCGCTCCAGGCCTGGCGGTCTAGCTTGTGAGATGATACTCTGCTACGGGATGTGAAAAACAAGGCTGGTAGCAGGACCACGCCAGCCAGTAGAAAACGGAGACCATTGAATAAATAGGGATTCTGCTCGGAGGCAGTACGCTGGGCAACGAAGGCGCTGCCCCAGATGATGGCTGTACTCAACAATGCCAGGTCAGCTTGAATCCAGGGCGACAGGCGTCGTGGGACAGCAAAACTTGTTTTGAGGCTGCTCATCCTGGTTTGATTATACTTGTTGAAGCTAATTTCATCGCAATTCCCTTGTCGTTTCGTTGAAATCCGATTATTATTGCCAGAATT
>JAYRWF010000569.1:0-3900 GCA_041918195.1 Anaerolineales bacterium | reverse complement strand
GCCGCGGCTCTGGCGTATGCCCGAGACCTGGCTCATCGCGAAACTATCCTGGTTTTCGACTTCGGTGGGGGTACTCTCGACTTCACGATTATGCAGGTTGGCGGTCGCGGGGCGGGGCGGGTGCTCGCCACCGGTGGAGTCCCAATTGCTGGGGATGCCTTTGATCAGCGCTTGTTCCGGGTGACTGTACCGCGTCATCTCGGCGAAGGTGGCGAATATCTTTCGAACAAAGTTCGTCGCCCAATCCCGGCCCACATTTTTGATACCCTTTCTCAACCACCAGAGATTCTCTCACTGAACACACCCCAGAATCTGGAAATGCTCCAACAAATCCATTCTGGCTCGCTGGAACCCGAGAAAACTCATGCCTTGCTCAAGGTAGTATCCTCCAACTACGCATTACTGATCTTCGATCTGGTTGAGCGGGCCAAACGCCGGTTGTCACAAGATTACCTGACGCGCCTGGAAGTGAATACCCCAGATTTCTCCTTCCATGAGCAGGTTTCACGGATGACCTTTGAGCGTGCGATTGCTCAGGACGAGGCAGCGATTCGCCAGGAACTTCAAGCAACTATGGCTCGAGCCGGGTTGAAAGCCACGCGGATCGACCGGGTTATTCGCACTGGCGGCTCTTCCCAAATCCCGTTGTTCGTTAATCTGCTGGGTGAGATGTTTGGTTATGAAAAGGTCCACGCAATTGATATTTTTAGCAGTGTCACCGCTGGGCTGGCGATCCGCGGTCAGCAATTAGAGGCCGGAAAGATTGAGCTGCCATCTTATACATCCCAATCGGTAGAACGCTCATCGGAACGCGCTTCGGGCCAATCTTTGGCCAACCAGGTGGTTGATCAGCCCGACAAGCTTGAACCGCCTACCCAAGGCGCTCAGCCAGTCGATTTGGACCTGGTCTTCCGTCGCCTGCATGTCCGGCAGCAAGCCCGCCTTGAACCAGCTCACTTACCTGAGCGGGTACTCTTTGCGTTGAGCCCCTCGGGTCTTTACGCGGCTACGCTTCCCCTGGATTTCGATAAAGTTGACCCACTAGGATCCCATCTGCCTTTAAACCCATCCAACTTCGCGGATAAGGAGGGAAACACTCCGCTCGCGAAGTGGTTTCCTCATCTTTTACCTTTTGTGGTTGGAATCCAATTTGTCTCGGCGTCATTAGATGAATACCTCCTTCTAGTGAGTAGCCGATATAAATGTATCTCGGTTCCGGTTCGCGATGCATATCTGGCCCAGCAATCGGATCCTGAAGGTATCCTCCACTCGCTTCCACTGGATGTCGGCGAGACAATTACTGCTTTTATGACCTGGCAACCAGCAGATCTGGCAGCTGCGCATGTATGTATGATTACGGCCTCTGGCCAGGCTCGGGCTTTTGACGCAGCCTTGTTGGCCGATTCGATTTCCAGGCGCCCATATTTTCAACTAGAGCGTCGCTATACGGGTTTACCCCAATTCTTGTTCCCTGCCAGACCTGGCTCTTTGGTGATTGTTGGCAGCGACCAGGGACGGGTCGCCAGGGCAACCATTGGCGACCTGAGCGTGCAACCCTATGATCTACTCCGCTTGCGAAGACATGAGTGGCTGCGAGCGGCCGTTTCAGCCCCACCTGGTGAGTTTCTGAGCGCAATAAGCACTCAAGCGACCTTTCTGGAATTTGATCCAAACGATCTGCCAGTTGGACAGCCTCCTGGGCAACGGGGGGTCTACCTGAAGGTCAGGTTTAATATGATCGGAATAGTTCCCCGGTTTTCCTGGGAACCGGGTCGTTACTGGGTTGTCTCCAATCGGGGAAGCCTGTACCCGCTCGCTCAATTACCCGCTGTACAACCTTCCAGCTCCGCTCCGGCGCGCCTATTCCGGCTGGCAACCCATGAAAACCTGGTTGGAATGATCAAGATTCTTTAGGAGAACAGGATGCCTTCGACAGATTATCGCCTCTATTCGTATCGTTGGGTAGTCCTGGCTGTTTTCATGCTGGTCAATGTAACAATTCAGGTGCTCTGGATAAGTTTTGGCTCGATCACCCTGCCGGCCGCCCAGTTTTATCGGGTTAGCGATTTGCAAATAGGCTTGCTCTCGATGTCATTCATGATCGTATTTATCCCGCTTTCGCTGCCAGTCTCCTGGATGATTGACACATGGGGGTTCTACAAGACGGTCAGCGCTGGCTCAATCTTGATGGCAATCTTTGGCATCTGGCGTGGCCTGGTTGGCGACCAGTATTCCTGGCTGCTCCTCACAACCATAGGCATTGCGCTATCTCAGCCGTTCTTTCTCAATTCCTGGACCAAGGTAGCCGCGCGCTGGTTTCCGATCCAGGAACGGGCGACTGCTACCGGTTTGGCCGCAGTCGGTAACTTCATCGGAACAGGCATCGGGTTGGCTTTGACCCCGCTGTTAATCGAATCGGTCGGTATACCGGGTGTCCTGCTGCGCTATGGCATTGCTGCCGCAGTCTCTGCGGTTCTTTTCATCCTGCTGGCGCGTGAAGCGCCGCCGACCCCACCTTGTCCTCCCGAGATGGAAGCGCGCTCTTTAATGCTGGTTGGCTTGCGCTCGTTGCTGCGCAGCGCTTCGTTTTGGGTCCTAATGGGTGTATTTCTGGTTGCCAACGGCATTTTCAACGGCTTGTCAACCTGGTTAGAGGGGATTGTTCGGCCGCGCGGTTTTACTCCGGATCAGGCTGGGGTGCTGGGTGGCTTGTTGCTCCTTGGCGGTATCCTGGGTGCAATCATCCTGCCTGGGATTTCAGACATCCTTCGCCGGCGGAAACCCTTCCTGCTTTTGGGCGTTTTGGGCTGCGTGCCGGGGCTGCTCGGTATGACATTCAGCCTGAATTATGGCTGGCTGATGCTCAGCGCTTTTGAGTTTGGTTTCATGTTGATCGGGATTGCGCCAATCGGTTACCAGTACGCGGCTGAGCTCACTTACCCGGTGCCTGAAGGCACGTCAAACGGTTTACTTGCCCTGGCAGGACAGATCTCCGTGGTGTTTATCTACGCGATGGAGGCTTTACGCTTGGCGGATGGCAGTTTCACCCTCTCCCTGTTACTCCTGGCCGGTTTGATGCTATTAAATGCTGGCCTGGTTAGTCGGTTAAAGGAATCCCTGATTGTCGCTAGCGCCTAGAACCAGCAGCTTAGCCTGATGTGAAGAAGGCCACCAAAACGATAACCAGCAGGACAGAGATCACAAAAATCAACAGCCCCAGGATCATTTGAGAAGCCAGTGCGGCGATGATCCCTAAAAGGCTTACGACTAGCAGGCCTGTCATTGCAAACCAGATCTCGCGTCGCTGATTTGCTTGTTGCCTCATTTGGCGTGACCAGAGCCAAATGCCGCCGCTAGTGCCGATCAGGCTGATTGCTACGATCAATCCAGTTATCCAATTCCCGCGGATGGGCAGGTTGGTGGAAATTACCCCACACGTTCCGGTGCGGCTGGCTTGCGGATAGACTGCATACTGGTAAGCTCGAAACAAGATAAAGCGATTCCAGACGGCATCTTGAGATGCGATTTCCCACTCGACTGTTTTCGTTTCTCCAGGCTTCAGGCTGGGCTTGTGATCGACCTGACGCCGCAGGGTGACCAATCCCTCGCTAATATGGCCGCGCACCAACGGCGAAATCGGCCGTTCCAGGCTGTTGCTAACTTGCGCCTGGATGCGTCCGGTTTCGTTCCTGCCGATGAAAATCGGGCAGCTTAGCGCGCTCAAGGTTTGGTCGGCGGTCAGGGAAGAGTCGAATAACGATGCTTCAAAATCTGCCCAGACAGCCATTCCGTTGAACAAAATTCCGCTCAGCGTTCCGACTAAGAATGCCAGCAGGCCAAGCAAGGCAGGTAGAGCCAATCTATTTTTCCGATTCATAATCGTGAATACCTTGTTTCGTC
>JAYRWF010000568.1:0-3424 GCA_041918195.1 Anaerolineales bacterium | reverse complement strand
CGGCGTAAGTGGCAGGCGATAGATCATCACTTCTTCATCCTCCGGGCTGGGCAGCAGCACATCCTCCTGGCGGATGAAGAGCGGGCCGCGCCATAGCTCCCAGCCCAGCCGGGCGTAGTACTCCACGCTGAAGGGCGAGAGCGCCGCCAGGTCGTAGTCCTGGATTTCTTCGACCAGCCGCCGCATGATGATTGCGGCATAGCCGCGCCGCTGCTGGTCGGGGTCAGTGGCAACGGCCTCGACATAGGCGGTGCGCAGCAGGGGGCCGCTGCCGGCCTGCAGGAAACGGGTCACCCACAGGGCGTGGCTGACCAGGCGACCAGCGCTCCAACCGAGCAGGTGAACCGCGCCCTGGAAGGTTTCGAAGAGCGGGCCAAGGTCTTCTTCGTAAGCGCGCTGGCACAGGGCAAGGATCTCAGACCGCAGAGCCGGGGAGAGGCGGCTGGCGGGGATGACCTGGATCTGGAAGGGGGGGAGAGGATCACCTGGCATAATTTGCTCCGGAGTAGATATTACCATAATTGATCCCACAAATTAGGACTTATGGGGTAGAATTTGCGCACTATTCGCCCTTTTTCCCTAAAATCTGACCCGACATAACGAGGCAGGCCGTATGTCCAATGAGGGATCTTTTTTTGGTGGCTATAACCTGTTAGATGGCATGCCTTTGCGGCGGGCAGGCACGATCCTTTTTGCGATTGAAGGCCGGACGGTCCAGTTAGTAATCCAATCCAGGCAGGCATTGAGCAGTTACCTGCCTGCGAAAACTGCCGAAGATCAGGAAAAAGCCTTCCTGGCTGCCCTCGCACAGGGACGCGATCTACCGCTCCAGCCGACCATTCAGGATCTCGAAAGGTTTACACCGGAATGGCGCAGCCTCGTTCCGGCCGATCCCAGCCAGCGGGCAGCCCTGGCAAAAAAGCTCTCGGAAAAATATGCCTTCCGCCGTCAGGACATCCCGGCGATCGGAGAGGCACTTGGTCTGGAATCGGAAGAGGTCCAACAGGCCTTCGTCCGGTTATTTCAACAGCCGGTCGAGTCCATTTTCGCCGATACGATCCCCGCCATTCAAAAGGTACGCTGGTTTTCTTCGCGCATCTCCAATCGGCTGGAAAGGCTGCCGCCGTTTTGGACGGCTTTTTCGCTGACCCTTACGGAGACGGTCGGGGGGAGCATCCTGGCTTTGCCGATCGCCCTGGCGGGTGTGGGACCGGTCGCCGGGGTGGCCTTTTTGGTTATTTTAGGGCTTGTCAACCTTTTGACGGTGATGGGAATCGTCGAGGCGATCACACGCAACGGCAATATCCGCTATGGGAATGCCTACTTTGGGCGCCTGGTGGGGGATTATCTCGGGAGACCCGGCAGCGCGACGCTTATACCAGTTTTGTTTTTATTGAATTGCATTAGCCTGGTCGCTTATTATGTTGGGATTTCCGCCACCCTGGCGGATATATCCGGAATCAGCCCACTGCTGTGGTGTGTCCTGATCCTGCTGGCTTCGGTCTATTACTTGCGCGGCGAAGGGATGAACGCGACCGTGGCCTCTGCGCTGGTGATTGGCATGGTCAATATCCTGATCCTGATCCTGCTGAGCCTGTCTGCCTTCCCTCACATCGAGATGGAAAACCTGCTGCGGATCAATTTGCCCTTTGTAGATGGCCAACCGTTTGACCCGGTCATTTTTGAGCTGGTCTTTGGGGTGGTACTGGCGGCTTTTTTCGGGCATACCTCGGCGGCCAATAGCGCCAAGGTGGTCCTGCGGCGCGACCCGGGTGGGAGCGCGCTGCTGTGGGGGAATATTGCTGCGATGTTGACGGCGATTGGTCTTTACAGCCTGTGGTTGGTAGCGGTCAATGGATCGATCCCCGCCCAAGAATTGATCGAAACGACCGGAACCGCGCTTTCGCCCCTGGGCAACCTGCTTGGCGGCCCAGCGCCAATCCTGGGTGTGGTATATGTCATCCTGGCGATGGGGATTGGCGTCGTCTTTATGTCGTTTGGCTTGTTTTACCAGGTTCGTGAACTGTTGCCGGCCTCGCTCAAGAAGGGTCGCCAGTTCGCGATCAGCCTGGCGCCGATTGTGCTGATTTTCCTGCTGGTCGAATGGCTGGTCTATGCCGGGCAGGAGTCTTTTTCAGGATTGGTTAGCACGATGGGGGCGGTCCTGACCCCACTGCTGGGCGGGGTATTCCCGATCCTGATGCTGGCTGCCAGCCGGCAGAAGGGCGAATACGTCCCGCAGCGGACATTTACCTTCCTGGGAAAACCATTCTTGCTCGGCCTGGTGTATTTGATTTACGCCGGCGGTGTTTTCGTTTACGGTCTTTTCATATGGGATGCACCCTTGCAACGAATTGTGGCGCTCGGGATGGGGATCGTGGTCCTGGTGATCCCTGTCCTGGTGATTCGACGGGGCGCGTTTACTGCCCATGCGGTAGTGGAGTTGAAGATTGCCGCGCTGGATAGTTTTGAGCATGCCACCCTGAGCCTGACCGACCGGGGTAAGCTGCGAACCTGCCAGGTCTACCTGGATTTTGGCAATAAAACAGAAACCGCCCACGGGACCAACCTTGAAATTTCAAATACCCGGGAGCTCCGCAGTCTCAGGCTGGAGTTTCCGGCTCTCGAATCAAGGACATTGAAAGTCTGGGTCCATCGCGTTACACCCGAAGGCAACAGCGAAGTGCTGCCTGCTTCGATCAAGCTGCTGCGCGACGAGCAGGCCGAGGATCTCCAGACCGATCCCAGGACCGGCCAAAGCCTTATTCGCCTTGTACCCCAGGCCTCCGGTGTAGAAATCTCGCTTTAGGGGGTTTCGACGATTTGGCGCAAGTCGTCCGCTTGCTGTAAGAGGTTTTTGAAGTAATCGGTTTCGGTGATCTCTGCGACCTTCTTGGCCTGGCGCGATTCGTCCAGCTCAATCCGGAGTGCCTGGATTTGTTCCTGCAACCGGGCTTCCCGAGCTTGCGCTTCGCGGAGCATCTTTTCATGCAGCAAGGCATTTTCGATGATCGGGGCCGCCTGGGATGCCAGGGTATTGAGCAGTTTTAGCTCCCCAGCGGTGTAAACCTCCGAGCTTTCATTGGCCAGGACGATCAGGCCCAGCAAATGTCCGCGAGTCTCAAGCGGGGCGCACAGCAAGGCGCCAAACTCGCGCTCTGCTGGCGAGCAGCGCGGGTCCGCTTCGGTCTCATTCACCACCTCAGCCTTACCGGTTTGGGCGCATGCACCGATCAAACCTGTTCCGACCGCTACCTGCCCTGGCAGACTGCCGAACCCTACTGCCAATTCGACAACCCGGCCGGGTTCGCGGGCCGGATGCAGGAGGCCGCCCGGGGCGCGAAGGAGCCGGTCGTCGCCATCAGCGCGGACGCCGCCGCCACCCACCAGTCCGTCGTGAACGTGATGGAGGCGGCCCGCATCG
>JAYRWF010000567.1:0-1793 GCA_041918195.1 Anaerolineales bacterium | reverse complement strand
TAAAGGTGCGGAAGAAGTCCATCACCTGCTGGTTAAGTTCCGTATTTTCCATTGTTCACACTCCAAATTTTTTGCTATGCTTGTTCATCCGGCTGGCCGGGCAGCCAGTACTCACCGCCGCCGCCCTGGCGCAGCAACATTTTATAATCGACCAATTCTCGCCGCAGGGTGGCGGTATCCGGGTGGTAACGGCTGAGCAGCTCGTTGACCTGCTTTTCGGTGTAGCGCCTCCCCGGCTCGAAGGCTTTGACCACGTAGCGCAGGATCGCTTCCAGCTTTTTGCGCTGGGCCGGCAGGGCTTTGACGCGCCCGGTTGCGTCGGTGAAATTGGCCACCACCTTGCGGTCGTAAGCATCCAGGTCGATATTCGCGGCGGCCGAGGCCAGCGTTTCCTGGCGCAAGAAGCGCTGGGCCATCCCCTCCAGCACCCCGCTTTCCAGGCGATACAGGTTGTAGTAGCCCTGGGCCTGGGCGCTGACCAGGCCGACGTGGCTGAGGTATCCCAGGTGGTGCGAGACCGTCGAAGGGCGCAGGTTGAGCATTTCCGCCAGTTGCTCAACGGTCAGGGCCTGATTGGCCAGCAGCCCGATGATCTTCAGCCGGTTGGCGTCGGCCAGGGCTTTGAAAAATTCCAGGATTGAGTTGTCCTCTTCCATGTCAGCTCCTATCTATTTAATTCGATAGATATCGAATTGATTCTACCAGGTTACAGGTTGTTGTCAAGCCCTGTTTTTCGATTTGGAGCGCTCCAGATTGAATTAACTTGGCCAAAAGATTAACTCCCGGATGTGATATATTTGCGGGGTGCCAATGGAACTGCCCGCCTGGCTAGATACCGCCCATCATGATGGCTCGGACCTGTACGTCTCGAACCCGACCCCGCGCCTGGGGGAGACGGTGGAGCTGCGCTTGCGCGTCCATCCCCAGGCCCCGCTCAAGCGCGCTTTCCTGCGCACCTTCCCGGATGGCGAGCAGTCTTTCCGTCCGCTGGAGCCGGGGCCCAGTGAAATGGCCGCGCGCTGGTGGCGGGTGCAGGTGGAGATCAGCCAGCCGGTGCTGCACTACCGCTTCCTGCTTGAAGCCGAGGACGGGGTCTGGACGCTCTCAGCCGCCGGCCCGAGTGCCCATGAACCGCTGGACGTGTTTGACTTTCGCCTGTTAGCCGACTACCAACCCCCCGATTGGCTTCATCAGGCGGTTTTCTACCAGATCTTCCCCGATCGCTTTGCCAACGGCGACCCGGCTAACGACCCCCGCCCGGAGGAATACGAATTCCGGGGTCACCGCCCGCGCACCTATCCGTGGGGCGCACCGCCCGAGCCCGGCCAGCCGTTCCCGCTGGTCTTCTTTGGCGGTGACCTGCCCGGCATCACTCAGCGCCTGGATTACCTGGACGCTTTGGGGATCAACGCGCTTTACCTGACCCCAATTTTCAGCGCTTACTCCAACCACAAGTATGATGTCGCCGATTATGAGCAGGTCGACCGACACTTTGGCGGCGACCCGGCCCTGGTGGAACTACGCCAGGCTTTGTCCGCCCGGGGGATGCATTACCTGCTGGATATCGTCCCGAACCATGCCGGCTACTGGCACCCCTGGTTCCAGCAGGCCCAGGCCGATCCCGATTCGCTGGAGGCTGGCTTCTTTACCTTCCAGCGTCATCCGGACCAGTATTCCTCCTGGCTGGGGGTGTGGAGCCTGCCTAAGTTGAACTATTCCAGCGCCGAGTTGCGCCGGCGGATGTATCAAGACCCGGGGGCGGTCTTTCGGCGCTGGCTGGGCGCGCCTTACGC
>JAYRWF010000566.1:0-5921 GCA_041918195.1 Anaerolineales bacterium | reverse complement strand
TGGGCCGGTCGGTTTGATCACCTATATGCGTACCGATTCGACCAATGTTTCAGAGATGGCCCAGGCCGAAGCTCGCCAATTCGTCGGCGAGCGATATGGGGAAAAATTTCTACCAGCCGAACCTCCTAAGTATAAGACCCGCGCTGCCAGCGCCCAGGAGGCACACGAGGCAATTCGGCCAACCTCTGTGCTTCGCCACCCCGAGCAGGTCAAAGAATTTCTCAATCGCGACCAGTTCCGCCTATACCAGCTTGTCTGGCAGCGCTTCGTGGCTTCTCAGATGAGCGCGGCGGTTTACGATACCCTCAATGTCGAGGTCACTGGGGTTACGTCAGCCCACACATATCTTTTACGCGTCTCTGGCTCGGCAGTTCGCTTCCTGGGCTACCTGATTGTTTACGAAGAAGCGCGCGATGAGGACCAAAAACCGGGTGAGGAAGAGGAAGAAGCCCGAATCCCGGCTGGGATTGCAGAAGGACAGGTCCAACGCCTGGTTCGCTTGCTCCCCGAGCAGCATTTTACTCAGCCGCCACCGCGCTATTCAGAGGCCAGCCTGGTGCGAGTTTTAGAAGAATGGGGTATTGGCCGCCCAAGCACTTATGCGCCGATCCTGGGTACGATCCAGCAGCGCGGCTATGTGGTGCGGGAAGGCAAGCGCCTTTCGCCAACTGAAACAGGCTTCCTGGTCAATGACCTGTTAGTTGAGCATTTTCCGGATATCCTCAACTTTGGTTTCACTGCCCAGATGGAAGGCGACCTGGACCGCATTGCTGCCGGAGAGCTGGAATGGGTGGACGTGATGCGTGAGTTCTATGAGCCGTTCAGCAGGGACCTGGCTGTAGCCGAGGAAAAAATGCCTGAATTGAACATGGGCCCTGAGCCCATAGGACGCGCCTGTCCAACCTGTGGAAAAGAGCTCGTTATTCGCTGGGGTAGGTATGGCAAGTTCATTAGCTGCAGTGGATTCCCGGATTGCCGCTACACAGAGGCCTGGCTAGAAAAAATCGGTGTGAGCTGCCCGAAAGATGGTGGTGATATTGTTGAGCGCAAAACCCGGAAAAACCGTATCTTTTTCGGCTGCGCTAACTATCCGAATTGTGATTTCACCTCCTGGAAGCGACCCATTCCGAGTAAATGCATGGAATGTGGTGGTCTGTTAGTAATCGCTGACAAGCGGAATGCTCAATGTTTGAATTGCCAAACCACGTACGCTTTGGATGAGGTGGTTACTGATGAAATGGCCGAGACAGGCGCCTGATCCGGTACGAGTCTTGCATCGATGCAGTTGCCAGGAAATGTGGCTGTTGCATATTTTGTTAAAATGAAATAAAATTAGAACAAGTATGCGACGAAAATCCTTCGCGAGCCTGTGCTTGCGGAAGCGTTGATGCCAGTTTGGGAGATGCGATATGGAAACGATCAAACGTTACGCTGTAAACCCAATCGTAACCGCAGTGTTGGGCCTGCTGGTCGGCCTGTTTCTCGGTTTGGTGATCCTGGGCTGGTGGTTGTTCCCGGTGCGTTGGGAAAATGCCAGCCAGGCGGACCTGCGGGCGGACGCCAAAGTTACTTATCTGCGGACCTGTATTGATGCGTATGGCTACAATGGCGATTCGGCCCGCGCCAAGGCCTGCTATGAGTCACTGGGTGAAGGTAAAGACCTGGCGCTTCAGGAAGTAGTCGGCAATCCCAATATCCAGAATCCACAATTGGTAACTGCATTTGCTAACCTGGCGTTGGAAGGTGCTGCCGTGACCCCTGCAGAAGTCCAGAGTGTTATGGAACAGCCGGCTGAAGGTGAGCCAGCCACGCAGGAGACGCCAGCTGCCGGGGATACTGCCTTTACCTTGCCCGAGCAGGAAAGCGAGCAGCCTGCAGAGGCTGGTCGTCCGGCCTGGATGAACTTGCTGTGTTACGGTGGTCTGTTGGTGGTCGCCATGGCATTACTGGCGGTGCTGCTCTATCGCCTTGGCATTCTTAAACCTGGCGTGATTAAAATGCCCTCTATTGGTGGTAAAGGTGCTCCGGCGGATGTCGATTATGAGTCTGAAGACGTCCCGCCGATTTCTCGCAATGTGGCGGCTTACCAGGTAGGCAATGACCTGTTTGATGAAGTGTATAGTATTGAGGCCGATGGTGAGTTCCTGGGCGAGTATGGCGTGGCAATTGCGGACGCCACCGGGGTCGGCGGCCCAAAGAAGGTCTCGGCCTTTGAAGTCTGGCTGTTTGATAAGAAAAATATACCGACTACCACCAAGGTCTTAATGAGCGAGCAGTCCTTTGCAGATCCCACCCGGCGGCAGAAGTTGGAGGCCAAGGGTGAGACTGTCCTGGCTGACCCGGAACATCCGGTAGTTTTGCAGACCGATACGCTGCGCCTGGTGGCGCGGCTGATTGACATGAATTATGCGCAGGGGGCTGCTGGAGCTTATTTTGAGCGTTTTGTGCTCGAGTTGAAAGTCTGGCAGATCGGGGAGTGAAATAATACCAATAAAAAAGGGCTCCATTCAAAGGGCCCTTTTTTATTGGTATTACGTTATACGATTTTAAGGATCTTGAAGGAGATTTCTCCGGCCGGGGTCTGGGCGTTGGCGCGCTCGCCGACCCGCTTACCAAGCAAGGCCCGGCCGATCGGCGATTCATTTGAAATCTTGCCTTCACGTGGATTGGCTTCTTTCGCCCCAACCAACAGATAGGTTTCCGGCTCGAAGTCTTCCTCCTGGACTGTCACGCGCGCTCCGACTTCAACAATCTCGCGCGGCCCATCGTGGGCGGAGACGATAATCGCGCTTTTTAGAATGTACTGCAATTCTTGAATGCGCCCTTCCAGGAAGCCCTGGTCTTCTTTAGCTTTGTGATAATCCGCGTTCTCAGATAGATCGCCCATCTGGATGGCTTCACGCAGCCGTTTGGAGATCGCCTCACGGGCCGGGCCGGTCAGTTGAACTAGTTCAGCGCGCAATTTCTCGGCGCCCTCCTCTGTTAAATAGGGTGTCTCTGGCATACTTTATCCTTGTTCTACTCACGGTTTCGTGGAGGGATCGAATAATTTCTGGTGTTCGTCTACGGCAAAACGGTCGGTCATCCCTGCGATGTAATCAGTCACTGTGCGCTCAAGGCGTCGGTTTTCAATCAAGTTTTGGACATGACGCGGTAAGATTGCTGGCTCGGCAATGTAGCTGTTGAACAAGTCGGTTAGGATCCGCTCGGCCTTAACTTGCATTCGGACGACCCGGTGATGGCGGTAGAGATTGGCGTATAAGAAGTCCTTAAGCTGTCGGTTGCGACGATGCATATCTTCGCTGAATCCGATTACATTATAGGGCAGGCGTTGGAGCTCATCCACTGAGCGAACGTTGCTATCCCGCAGTCGCTCATGGGTGGCGTCGATCAGGTCGCTTACTTCCATACCAATCAAGCGGCGGATCAGCCGGTGGCGGTTCAAGGCGTCAAGTTCTGAATCGCGCCAGCCGATGCTCTCAACCAGGATCTCCCACAACGTAATGCCTTCCAGCATGCCAGGGGTGATCATCCCAGAGTGGAGCCCATCGTCGAGGTCGTGGGCGGTGTAAGCCAACTCGTCGGCTGCGTTGGTGATCTGGGCTTCCAGGTGGCCGCGCAGGTCGGGGTTATACCCACTGGCGTCAGAGATGTCGTACTCCGATTCGTGTTTAACAATCCCTTCGCGCACTTCCCAACTCAGATTCAGGCCCGGAAAATCGGGATAGCGCTGCTCTAATTCAGTCACAATTCGCAGCGATTGTTTGTTGTGGTCAAACCCGCCATGATTCACCATCAGCCGCGCCAGGGCTGTTTCGCCCGAATGACCAAAAGGCGGGTGGCCCAGGTCGTGGGCCAGGCAAATCGCCTCAACCAAGTCCTCATTTGCCCCAAGCGCCCGGGCGATTGTCCGGCCGATCTGGGCCACCTCCAGGGTATGGGTCAGGCGGGTGCGGTAGTAATCCCCCTCATAGTTAATAAAAACCTGGGTTTTGTATTCCAGGCGACGAAATGCCGTTGTATGCAGAATCCGATCGCGATCGCGCTGAAATGCAGTGCGGTACTCAGGCTCTTTTTCGGGGTGAACCCGGCCACGTGAATACTTGCTGCGCAGCGCATAAGGCGCCAGGATCTGGTCTTCGCTGTTTTCGAGTTGTTGGCGGCTAACGTACATGTTCTTTGCAACTATTTTACCAAAGCTGTCTGAATTATGGTAAACTGTAATCCCGTGAGCATACCTGTCTCACGGGATTATGTTTAAATTGGTTGTATGACCCGGAGGTGACCAAAATGGCAACGAAATACATCTTTTTTACTGGCGGCGTGGTCAGCTCAGTAGGTAAAGGGGTAACTGCTGCGGCAATAGGCCGCCTGTTGAAGGAGCGCGGGTTTTCAGTGGCGATTCAGAAATTGGACCCGTACATCAACGTCGATCCGGGCACAATGAGCCCATACCAGCATGGTGAGGTGTTTGTCCTGGATGATGGCGCTGAAACCGACCTGGATCTGGGTCATTATGAACGGTTCATTGATATCAGTCTGAACCGGGTTTGTAATGTCACCACCGGGCAGGTTTATGCCGAGGTCATTTCGAAAGAACGCCGCGGCGACTACCTGGGTGGTACGATTCAAGTCATCCCGCATATCACCAACGAGATTAAACGCCGGATTGGTCTGGTATCAAAGACCACCGGGGCTGAAATTGTCCTGGTCGAAATTGGCGGCACAGTGGGCGATATCGAATCACTCCCCTTCCTAGAAGCAATCCGCCAGATGCGTACTGATCTCGGGCGAGATAACACAGTCTATGTCCATGTAACCTGGATGCCATATATCGGTGCAACTGCTGAGCTTAAGACTAAACCTACCCAGCATTCTGTTCGCGAGCTGCGCTCGATCGGGATTAGCCCGGACGTACTCGTTGCTCGCTCGGATTATGCTTTGGAAGAGGGGCTGCGCGAGAAAATTGCCCTGTTCTGCGACGTGGAGCGAGAGGCAGTAATTCCGGTGGTCACTTCTGATGTTCTGTACGAAGTTCCCATTCTGTTGGAACGTGAAAAAGTCGCCGACTACCTGGTTCGGCGTTTAAAGCTTGAAACCAGGCGCGCTCCTGATTTGCGTGATTGGGAGCGCCTGGTGGCGGATGTTCGCCGGCCCAAACCGACTTATCGGGTTGCACTGGTGGGCAAGTATGTCGAGCTTCACGATGCTTATATGAGCGTACGTGAGGCTCTGAAGCATGCAGCTTTGTCACTGGGGATTGATGTCGATATCCTTTGGGTTCATTCATCCGAGTTAGAAAAGGGCCGGGGTTGGGATGAGATCAAGCAGGCCGATGGTGTGCTTGTTCCCGGCGGTTTTGGCAGCCGCGGCACGGAGGGCAAGATGCTGGCTATCCGTTATGCGCGCGAGAACAAGGTGCCTTATCTCGGGCTGTGCCTGGGCATGCAGCTAATGGTAGTTGAACTGGCCCGCCAGGTGCTTAACTCTGACGAGGCTAATTCGACCGAGTTTGACCGCTCAACCCCTTATCCGGTGATCGACTTGATGCCTGACCAGCGTTCAATCTCGGATATGGGTGGGACGATGCGCCTGGGCTTGTACCCCTGCCAGCTCCAGCCAGATACCACTGCTGCCCAGTCTTATGGGGTTGATTTGGTTCAGGAGCGTCATCGCCACCGTTTTGAGCTTAACAACGCCTACCGTGAGGCGCTCAAGCGGGGTGGGATGCGCTTCTCTGGCATTTCACCTGATGGCAGGCTGGTTGAAATCGCTGAAATTGCTGATCATCCCTTCATGGTTGGCACCCAGTTTCACCCAGAGTTTCTCTCGCGACCGAATCGCCCGCACCCTCTATTTGTCGGCTTCATGGACGCAGTCCGCCAGCATGCCCGCCGGCATGAAATCGCCGGCGAGGTGCC
>JAYRWF010000565.1:0-2029 GCA_041918195.1 Anaerolineales bacterium | reverse complement strand
CGCGAGCCGGCCGCCTGCCAGGGCATGCGGGTTTGCAAAAATTGGAACAGGTCCAGGGCAGTAGTAAAGCGAGCGATTGTGACCGGGCCTACCACCGGTGGGACGGTTTTGGGAAAAATAAAGCCATCGGGGGGATGGTTGGTAGCATGGCAGCGCGATTGCCAGCAGTTGCGATCCTCCGGATCGAGCACATTGCGCCATTCTTCGGTCAGGCCTTGCCCGCGGTCGCCGTGGCAGACCATGCAGATCTGGTAATAAAGCTGGGCGCCCTGGTCTGCCTGTGTGGGCGGGTAGACCGTCGCTGGCGGCGCCAGCCGGTCGCTCATCATCGGCATGCTATTCTCGGTTGGCTCGGGACGCTGCGCCACGGCCGCCCGCGCCAGCAAGCCAGCCTGTGCCAGGCCAGCCATGACCAGAAAAATCAAGAGAGCGATGATTTTCTTCGGCATTCTGCCTTAATTTAAGAATACAGGTTGGAGTGCAGCAAGCTGCACTCCAACCTGTTGAACATAGAAGACGAGTTATTTCCGCCGCAGGCGGGGGTCCATGATATCGCGCAAGGCGTCACCAACCAGGTTCCAGCCCAGCGTGAACATAATCATCGCAATGGCTGGCGCCAAAACAATCCACCAATAAGTCGCCAGCGTTGGGATCCAATTGCGGGCAAAGCTGATCATCTGGCCCCAGTCGGCGTAACCGATTTCCGTGCCAATCCCCAGGAAGCTGAGCGCGGCAAAGCTGATCACATCCGAACCAATATTTAAAGAAGCCAGGATCAGGGTTGGGTAAATCGCATTCGGGATAATATGCTTGGCGATAATCCGCCGGTCTTTAACGCCGATCACCCGCGAGGCCATGATATAGTCACGCTCGCGCACCGAGAGGATATCCCCACGGATGATTCGGGCATAACCCATCCAACCAAAGGAGACCATCGCAATTAACGGCGGCCAGATGCCCTTGCCAACCACCGGGGTCAGGATCGCCGATAGCGTCAGAGCCGCCAGAAGATATGGAAAAGCCAGGAAAATTTCGGTCAAGCGCATTAAGAGCGTATCGACCTTGCCCCCATAAAAAGCCGACAGCGCCCCAACCAGGATGCCAATTACCAGAGTAAGACCTTCAACAATCAAGCCCACTTTCAGTGCCGTGCGGGCACCCCACACCACCCCATAAAACAGGTCATACTGCCCGCCGGTGGTGCCAAAGATATGCGTCCATTCTTCTTTTCCGACCAGCTTGAACCAAAACGGTTCCTCGGGCGGTCGGGTGCGCCAGATCACCCCCGGTTCTTTAGGGGTTGGGCTGAAGCCATCGCGCGGCACCATAAAGGGTTCACGTTTATTGGTCGGCGGCGCAATCAGCGGCGCCATCAAGGATACAACTATAAAAAGAACAATTAAGAGAATCCCGGTTACCGAGAGAGGATTCGAAGCCACGCCTTTCACCAGACGGTAAGGCTCGGGGCCAATGGTCTTTTCCAGCCAGGATACTTTCCGCTCGGCCAGGTCGTCCAGGTAGCTGGCCCGGCGTGGGGTAGGAGCTTGCAGGGGGGTCTGCGCAGCAGTCGTCATAAAGAAGATACCTCCAAAATCAACTCAACCGGACGCGCGGATCAAGGAACGCGTACATCACATCAACGATCAGGTTGGCGATAATCAAGATAAAACCGGCCAGCAAGGTGAACGACAGCACCGCAACCACATCCAGTTGGGCGGCAGCCTGTCCAGCCGCCTGGCCAATGCCTGGAAACTCAAATACCGTTTCGGTCAGCACGGCGCCGCCAAGCAAACCAGCCACCGTTAAACCGCTGAGGGTGGCGACCGGGATCAAGGCGTTCGGGCGGGCATGCTTGCCAACCACATCCTTTTCCTTCAATCCTTTCGAGCGCGCCGTGGTGACATATTCCTGGCGCAGGGTTTCCAGCATCGACGAACGAGTGACGCGCAGGTAAGTCGCCCACGAAATGGTCGAGAGCACCGTCACCGGCAGGATCAAGTGGCGCAAGGCGTCGACAAAGATATCCGGG
>JAYRWF010000564.1:0-4690 GCA_041918195.1 Anaerolineales bacterium | reverse complement strand
CGTTGGATCAGATCTACGCAGTAACGAAAAAGCACGAGGCGATGTTGATGGTCGATGACGCGCATGGCGAAGGAGTTTTGGGCCATGGCGGGCGTGGGATCGTAGACCAGTTCCATTTACATGGGAAGGTGGATATCGAAGTTGGCACCCTTTCCAAAGCCTTTGGCGTTGTCGGTGGAATTGTGGCTGGAGATCCGTTGATCGTTGAATGGCTGCGCCAACGCGGCCGACCATTCTTGTTCTCTTCGGCAATGACGGTTCCAGATACGGCTGCCTGCCTGGCTGCCGTTGACTTGCTGGAGGAATCTACCGAGTTGGTAGACCGGTTATGGGAAAACGCCCGCTATTTCAAAGCGGAAATGCAGCGCCTGGGCTTTGATACTGGGAAAAGCACTACTCCAATCACCCCCGTGATGCTTGGCGAGGCGCTTTTGGCCCAACAATTCAGTCGCGAGTTATTTGAGAACGGTGTGTTTGCTATGGCACTCGGCTTTCCAACAGTGCCGCGTGGCAAGGCCCGCATCCGGGTAATGATCTCGGCAACCCATCAAAAAGAAGATTTGGATTTTGGCCTGGAAGCATTTGCGAAAGTAGGCCGAAAACTCGGTGTGATTGCCTGATTTCCATCAAAAAGAAAAAGGCGTCCGATCGGTTCGGACGCCTTTATTTTGTTGATAAACACTAAAGAGGTTCTGTAAATGGATCAAGGGTTGGATTCGTTCCCGCCCACATACAGCTTGAACGGCCATCGAGATTGCAACTAAAGGCGCGCGTGCAGCGATGTGAGAAGACACGCGGTTCCTGATCGGGCAAGAAATCAGCCGGGTAAACCACCTCAGCTTCGAGCCCTACTTCCTGGTTGACATGATGGCAATATCGAACCTTAATCACTTCCCATACTTTTTCAGACACGATCCACCTCCTCGATTTTCTTAATTATATCCTTCTCCACGGAGAATTGCAACCCGACACATGTCATCGTTTAATGCAGACAAATTATATCTATTTGGGAAGACATTTATCATCGAAGAGGCAAAAAATTCTTCCTGTGTGGGTAATGCTGTGATTAAAAATCAATTATAATAGGATGAATCGACGAAGGAGGTGTTTCGGCGCCTATTCATAAACCCAAATTCCGTAACCCAGCTCAAAATCCATTTTTAGCATTTCCAAGGAGGAAGAAGAATGAAACAGAAAGCCCTGTACACGCTGTTGGCGCTGGTAATGGTATTTAGCCTGATCCTGGCAGCCTGCGGAACCCCGGCTGCTGAACCGGCGGCCGAAGAACCCGCCGCTGAAGCGCCGGCAGCTGAGGCGCCCGCTGCCGAAGAACCTGTCGCTGAAGAACCTGCCGCTGAGGAACCTGCTCCAGCAGAAGAAGCCCCCGCCGTCAAGACCTTCATCTATGGACGAGGGGTTGATTCGGTGGGTCTCGACCTGGCGATCGTCACCGACGGTGACTCGACCCGCGTTGGTGGCCAGATTCTTGAGTCACTTTACACTTTTGCACCCGGTACGACCAACCCGGTTCCGGCGTTAGCGGAAGAATGCGTCGCTAACGAAAACGCCACCGAATGGACCTGCAAACTTCGCCAGGGTGTCAAATTCCACGATGGCACCGATTTCAACGCTGATGCAGTGATTTTCAACTTCAACCGCTGGCGCTTCACCACCGATCCACTGCACTTCCCCGAGCAGGTCTTCGAGTATTACGAAGCCATGTGGGGCGGTTTCGATGATGCCAGTTGGATCACTGCCATCGACAAAGTCGATGACTTCACTGTCAAATTTACCCTGAACCAACCGTTAGCACCCTTCCTGGCCAACCTGGCGATGGACTTCTTTGCGATCTCTAGCCCAGCCGCTATGCAGGCTGCGGGACAGGATTACGGCACCCCAGCTGTCGGAGCAGTCGGTACTGGCCCGTTTGTCTTCAAGGAATGGGTCGAAGGCGACCAGATCACCGTGACCGCCAACGAAGCTTACTGGGGCGGCCGCCCGACCATGGATCAAATCATTTGGCGGGTGATCCCGGATGCTTCTGCCCGCTTCCTGGCCCTCAAGGCTGGCGATATCCACGCCATGGAACAGGCCACTTCGGAAGACCTGGCTGCGGCTGCCGATGATCCTGATCTGCAGATTATGTACAAACCACCCTTGAATACGGTCTATTTGGCCTTCAACTTCAAGGTGGTGGAAATGCAGAATCCGTTGGTGCGCCAGGCGATTGCCCACGCCATCAACAAGCCCGCCCTGGTGGAAGCCTTCTGGGGCACCTCCGGGCAGGCGGCCAAAACTTTGGTGCCCGCTTCCATGTGGGGCTACAACGACGCCATCGAGGACTATGCCTATGATCCGGATAAGGCCAAGGATCTGCTAGCCCAGGCCGGCTTCCCGGATGGTATCAGCGAAATGACCATCGCCGAAGACATCCTGGATGCCGAGGGCAACGTGGTTTACAAAGCTGGCGACAAGATGCCGCTACGCTTCAACTACATCCCGGCTGACCGGTTCTACATCTCTGGCCCCAAGCAGGTTGCCGAAGCAATGGCAGCCGACCTGGCCAAGGCCGGCATCACCGTCGAGCTGTTCACCCCCGGCGACTGGCCGACCTACCTGGGCGAGCGACGCGAGGGCAAGCTGGTCGGTATGTACATGTTGGGCTGGGGCGGCGATAACGGCGACCCAGACAACTTCACTGGCTACTTCTTCAGCAGTGCGGCTGAACCAATCGCCCGCGAAGGTTGGTACCAGAACCCTGCATTGGCCGAAATCCTGCTGCAGGCTGTTGCGCTCCCCAACCAGACGGATCGCGAACCGCTCTACAAGCAAGCTGACCAGATTCTTCACGACGATGCAGCGCGTGTCTGGCTTGTCCACCAGGCCACCCCGATCCTGCTACTGAAATCGGTCACCGGCTACCAGCCGCAGGCTGTTGACGCTGACAATTACGATAAAGTAGAAATCACTCAATAGTCCGAGCGGTCCGTTTTACCCCCTTCTGACCTGCAGGAGGGCAGTCTAGCTGCGCAGGGGGGTGGAGTTTCTCCATCTCCCTGCGCTTATTTTCCCAGGAGGAGCCGAATTGACCCGCTATATCATTCGCCGCTTACTCACCCTGATTCCGACATTGTTAGGGGTCACGTTTGTGATCTTCATGTTCCAACGCCTGATCCCCGGCGACCCGGCTGTAGCCATGCTGGGCGAACACGCCACCCAGGAAAACGTGGAGCGGATTCGCGAGCAGTTTGGCCTGAACCGCCCGCTGTTCCTGGATCGTGAAGCCCTGGCCGAGGGCGACTTTAAAGGCTTTGTTGATACCCAGTATCTACGCTATCTCGGCCGCCTGGTTCAATTCGACCTGGGCAGCTCCATCCACCGGCGCATACCGGTGACGGAAACTCTGAAAGATCGCTTTCCAGCGACGATCGAGCTGGCGCTGCTATCCATGTTAATCGCCACCCTGGTGGGTATCCCGGTCGGGATTATCTCCGCCTCCCGGCGCGGCTCCATATTGGACAGCACCACCATGATCGGCTCGTTAGTTGGTGTCTCTGTACCAATTTTCTGGTTGGGTTTGATGGAAATTATGCTTTTTTCGGTCATCCTTAACTGGCTGCCAACTGGCGGCCGGTTATCGACTGGTATCCAGTTAAAATCGATCACCAACATGGTGCTGGTCGACAGCTTAATTACCGGCAATTTCGCCGCCTTTTGGGATGGCTTGCAGCATATTATCCTGCCGGCCCTGGCGTTATGCACCATCCCGATGGCGATCATCGCCCGCATGACCCGTTCCAGCATGCTGGATGTCCTGCAGGAAGACTATATCCGCACAGCTCATGCCAAGGGCCTGGCTGAGCAGGTGGTGCTTTACCGCCACGCGTTGAAAAACGCATTTTTACCGATTATCACCATCATTGGCATCCAGGCTGGCTCGCTGCTGGCCGGCGCGCTGCTGACTGAAACGATCTTTTCTTGGCCTGGAATCGGTAAATGGGTGTACGACGGCATTTTGGGGCGTGACTACCCGATCGTTCAGGGGGGCACGCTGCTGATTGCAGTTATTTTCGTCTTTTTCAGCCTGCTGGTTGATATTTCTTATGCATTCTTAGACCCGCGTATTAAGTACGATTAACGAGAGACCGCTATGGTAGAGACCTCCACCGATCCAACACAAGTCGTCGATTTTGCAGTCCGCGAGCACCGCTCGCTGTGGATTGATGCGTGGCGCCGGCTGATCTCTAACCGGACTGCCCGCCTGGGGATGGCGATTGTAGTGATTTTCGTGGCCTCGGCGGTTTTGGCGCATTTCTTTTGGGAATATGACGCCAAGACTGACCTGGATTATGTGTTGAAATTAAAACCACCGAACCTTGTCGCCAACGAAGAGATTCAATCCATCCATATTTTTGGCACAGATAAGCTGGGGCGGGATATTTTCCGGCGCGTGATCCACGGCGGTTGGAATTCGCTGCGGGTTGGCCTGGTAGCCGTTGGCATCTCGCTGATCGCCGGCGGTTTGCTGGGCTTGATCTCAGGGTTTTATGAAAGTATGAATTTACTGAGATGGGAAAAAATTGTGCTGCAGAGCTTGAGCGGCCTGGCGTTGGGCATCCTACCAGCCTGGATCGCTAACCAGCCGTTGATGCTGCTGTTATTTACCGGTTTAGGCACGGCGTCTATTCTG
>JAYRWF010000563.1:0-2553 GCA_041918195.1 Anaerolineales bacterium | reverse complement strand
GTGTTTGCGCTAGCGCCTCAGCGCGTAGCTGCCCAATCCCCCCACAACCAATGATTCCGTATCGCATATTCCCTCCGATTATGAATGAAAACCCACTTGCCAGGATCCTCAATCCTCAACGACATGGGTGTTAAATATTTCTCGATAGACACGCCATTTTTGACGATCAAAATTACCATCTTGATCCAAGCAATCCACCGCACTGTACGCCATAAATAAGGCATGGTGGGTATTATCGTGGGCAAATAATCCCTGCCGGCCAAACGACAGGACACCATCCACCTGGTCCACCCACTCATCTAAACGGTTGAAATGCTCTTCATACCCCTGGCGATAAATGGGGTAGGCAAACCGCAGGCGGCGAGTCTGATAACCCAAAATTGGAGCGCGGATCGGAATCCCCGCTGTTGCCATTGCCTTCTGGGTCAAGTCTCCCAGTTCGGCATCGCTCATCTGCCAAAAACTATCGGCTGGATTACACGGCAGTTCGGCGCATAAAACAGTCCGCCCCTGCGGTGAGGTTGAACCGCTGTAATTCTTTGGTTCTGAAAGACGTGTGATCGGAATCTCTTCAGCTGGTAAATAGTGCGCATCATATTCGCTGAAGCAATCTTGCTCAAGGACAAGATAGACCAGGATCATTGCCCGGTATTCCATTTTACCTGCCGCTGAAAATACTTGCTCCGGCGGAGCGGGGTCCAGGCTGCGCGCCAGGGCGGTGATCGGTATCGTAGACCAAACCTGGTCGGCCTGCAAGAACCCTGGCTGGCCATCTTGCTCGTAACCGATCAGCTTACACCCATCCAGAGTATTGGATATCGATTTCAAACGGGTGTTCAGCATCAGATCCGCGCAATGTTGAACGGCATCCCGATGGTAGGCTTCAGATATCTGCCCAAATCCCTGTCGCGGGTAAAAGAACCGACCACTGCCCTTTGGCTTCAAGCCGGGCACGGCATTTAGCACCTTGCGGACCATCTTTCCCAGGGAACCCGCCGAAACGCGCCGGCGCGCCTGTTCAGCAGAAATCTGGGAAGGGTCAATGCCCCAGATTTTCCAGGCGTAGGGGAAATAAAAATCCTGGCAGATCGTCCGACCGAGGCCTCTTTGCATTACTGTTGCAAAGCTATCGGCTTGCGGAGCAGTCTCACCGTGTGGAAGGATTTTCATCAAGGTATCCAGGCCGACGTTGAAAACAAACCCAATTGGAAGTCGCAAGAGCAGGTCCAAAGGTTTAAGTGGGAAATGGATCCAGCGCCCTTGCAAGTTTATCCGCCCATGGCGTGGCCGGTCCAATAAATCTTCGCCTAGCAAAGCCCGAATGTCGTCCAGGACCCGCAGGTCGCAAGCAGGGTGAAGACGATGACTGCCGTAATCGACCCAGACGCCATCGATCTGGAAGCTGCCGGCATTCCCTCCGACTCGATCATTTTGCTCAAGCACCGTCACTCTCAGACCGGTACGACGGCGAAGCTGGCTGGCAGCACCTAAGCCAGCCGGCCCAGCGCCCAGGATCACAATATGTTTGGGCTGGTCTGTCATGGAGTGCTCATTACGCCGATTAACTTCAAGTGTGGCACCAATCCACCTCAACTGGAAACCTAACGAACTTTGCACTCATTCTTTAGGGTAGTCAATAGTGCAAGCTGACCTTCCGCAGTACCACCAATATTGTGTCCTGTGTTGGGCAAATCGACCCTGCTCCAGAGCGGGCTGGCATTGGTAACCAAGAGGTCTGAAAAGCGGATGCCCTGGTTGCGAGTGATCGGCGAGCTGGTGTCTTGAGCGCCAAAGAAAAACGCCATCATCGTCTTGGGGTAAGAGAATTGCCAATTGCCTAAACCGAGACTCTCGCTCTGAAACACGGTCCGATAATTCTTCAACTTCTTTGCGCAAGGCCCACTGCCATCATTTGGAAAACCAAATGACCAATCCAGGTTCTTACGCGCTCCGTCCGGCGCCCAGATATCCGAATAAGCCGGATCATCCTGGATACAACCCTGGTCCATATAAGTCCAGTTTGGGCCGCTCTCAAAAACTGCCAGGTCAACGTATTTCGCCATGCCGTAGCGCGTCAGGCTATAAGCCACCTGCGAAGCGCCGTTCGAATGGCCATCGGCGCAGAATGGCTGGTCCACTCGCCCGCCGTGCAAGTTATCATAAACCCATTTCATGATCGAAGCCGGTCGGCATGAAAGCTTGCCCATCCCCTCCTCGACACCATCCTCGGCATCGAACCAGGTAGTTTTCCAATTAACCTGAACGGTGCGAAAACCATTGGCGCGTAAATCGGCGATAATTTCCTGGTATTCCGTAAGCTCCTGGGGGGCATCCCCACCAGGGCCGAGCGGCGGGGCAACCAGTACCGGCTCGCCATTCTCATACCTCACCCAGGCGGTCACATCCCAATAATACGAACCGTTAAAACCAGAAAAGAACTGGATGGTGCCTTGCAATTCAACACTGCCAGTTGGCTCGCCAACCTTGAGGGTCACGGTAATTGGGTCGATTACTGTCGGACAGGTCACCAGCAGATCCAGGCAGGATTCGCCG
>JAYRWF010000562.1:0-6637 GCA_041918195.1 Anaerolineales bacterium | reverse complement strand
GAACAATGCCCCGGCTGCCAGCAAGGATGGCCCAGCAGAACCCGGCAGGTCGGTGGCGATTACGGCGGCGATTTCATCCAGGGAAAGGCTGCCGGTTTGCATGAAAACCAGGGCAATGCCGAGCAAGACCAGTACAGAGCCAGCCGAGCTCTGGACCAGGTATTTGACACCAGCTTCCAGGCTGGCAGGTTGAGCGCGATAGAAAGCGACCAGCAGGTAGGAACTGACTGCCATAGCTTCGAACCAGACCCACAGGTTGAACAGGTCAGCAGCACAGCCCAGGACGATCATGACCCCGGTCATGGTCGCCAGCATAGCAAAATACTTTTCTGCGCCGGGTTCGCGATCCATGTAAGCGATCGAGTAGAGCGCGACCAATCCACCCAGGCCGAGTGCGACTACGCCGAGCAACAGGCTCAGCCCGTCAAAGCGAAGCAGGATGGCGCCGACCTGGATAGAGGTTAGCTCAGAAGTGGTGGATTGGGAGGCAGCCAGGGTCCAAAACAGAGCCGAAACCAGAAAGGCCAGGACGGTGAGCCAGGCGGAAAGCTGTTCCAGTCGCCGCCGCCCGAGACGCCAACCCAAGCGACCGGTGAAATAGATGACAGGCGCAGCGACCAGCAGGCTGATGATTGCCAGAGGAAAATAAATAATCGTCATAAGATCGGCTCGCTTTAGTAGATCACCCAGGCCAGCCAGGCTAAAACGGCAAGCAACCCGGCAGTGAAGCCAACCAGGTTCCAGTTTAGCTGGCCGGTTTGTAGGACGGCGACCTGGTCGGCCGCGGTCTGCACTTGCTCGACGATCCAGCGGTTGATGCTTTCAAAACCAAACCCGGCCGCAGCCCAGGCGGAGAAGCCGCGAGCGACGGCGCTGTGCGTCAACCATGCCAACCGCTCGCGCCCCCACCAGGCAGCCAGGCCCAGCGCAATCACCAGCAAGGCGCTCCAGGTGGCAGGGGCAGTAAGCACGGTCAAGGCTAACTCCCAGGTGGTTTCGATTTCAATGTATCCTGGGAACATTGGGGCCAGCAGGCGGCTCAGGGGGCCTGCCAGCAGCCAGGTAGCGACTGCGCCAAGCGCCAGAGGCGCCAGGGCGGTGCGCATTGCTAGGGGAGCATCATGCGGGTTGCGCTCAGGTTGAGAGGCAGAAGGTGCGTAGAAGGTGAGCCAGACCACACGGAAGGTGTAGCAAGCTGTCAGGCCAGCAGAGAACAGCGCTAAAAGGTAAGCCCAACGTGGGCCTTCGTGCAGGCCGGCTTCAAGTACGAGTTCTTTGCTCCAGAAGCCGTTTAGAATCGGCAAGCCGGCTAATGCCAGGGCGCCGATGATAAAAACCAGGCGCACAAATGGCAGATCGGCCTGGCTACGGCCCATTTTTCGCAGGTCACGCGTTTGCAAAGCATGGATCACCGCGCCCGCGCCAAGGAAGAGTAGAGCTTTGAATACCGCGTGGCTGAGCAGGTGGAATTGGCTGGCGTACAAGCCGCCTGCGCCAATCGCATAGACCATATAGCCGAGCTGGCTGATGGTCGAGTAGGCCAGGACGCGCTTCAGATCATTGGCAACCAGCGCCATCCAGGCCGCAATGAACAGCGAGGCAACGCCGACTACGGTGACTGCCAGTTTCCAATACGGGATGGAGCTGAAGGCAGGGTAAAAGCGGGCCAGTACGTAGACCCCGGCATTGACCATGGTTGCGGCGTGAATGAGGGCGCTGACCGGGGTTGGCGCTTCCATCGCATCTGGCAGCCAGGTGTGGAACGGTACCTGGGCCGACTTGGCTGCCGCTGCAGCCAGCAGGCCGAAAGCGGCTGCGCTCAGCAGAGTCGGGTGGATGGGGGGACGCGGTGCAGCCAACTTTTCTATAAAGACATCGATCTCATAACTGCCGAATTGGGCGTAAGAAAGCAGCGCTAAGGCCAAGAGACCTACACCGCCCAGTTGGGTGATCACGAGAGCTTTTATGCCTCCTGAAACGGCCCGGGCGTCGTCATTGTAGAAGGAGATCAGCCCGTAGGAGCATAGGGCGGTGATTTCCCAGAAGACGAACATGAATAACAGGCTGCCGCTGAGCACCAGCCCAACCATTGCTCCAATGAAAAACAAGACCTGGAAATAATAGCGGCTTAGCTGGGTGTCGCCGTGCATATAATCGACTGAGAAAACCACCGCCAGGCAGCCGATGACCGCCGCGATGGCAGCCAGGAAGACACCCAATCCATTGGGAACGAACGTTAAGTCCCCAAAAAAAGCACCCATCGGCAGTCGAATGAGGGTGGCCTGGCTCGAGTAGCCCAGCAATATCAGTGAGGCCAGGCCTGCCGCGGCCGAGAAAGCCACCGCCAGGCCATGTTGCCAGCGTTCGGGGCGTTTCAGCCAGTTAAACTGCTGCAGGCGCTTCCAACCCACCATCCACACCAGGACTGCGCCCAACCAGGGTAATCCGATTGTAAGGATAACCAGGATCGCTGCCATCGGTTAGCCTTTCAGAGTGGAAATATCGCTCAGGTCCAGGCTATTGAAGCGTTGGCGGACCTGAACTGCCAGCGCCAAACCGATGACCGCCACTACGGTATCCGCGACGATGACCGTAGCAGCCAGGCTCTGGCCGAGGTTGATCTTGCCGCTGACTTTTCCGGCCAGGACCAGTGCGATCACCGCGGCTTTGACCAGGATTTGCAAAACTGCCACCAGCTTGATCAGGTTGCGGGTGACCAGCAGGCCGTACAGCGCTATCCCGAGCAGGCCGAGGATTCCGATCAGCGTGATGTTGATGGGAGTTAATCCGATCATACCTGCACCTCGGGTAGATCATCTTCTTGGGAGCGGCGGAATTCTTCTGCCAGGGTTTCGGCTTGCGCAGAGCGTGAGCCCTGGGGCGAGGTGGACAGCAGTCCCAGCAAGCCCATTACCCCAGCAAAGATCAGGACGATTTGGACCAGGACATCCAGGCCGCGTTCCTCCCACAGGGTGTAGGGAAAATTGATATCGATCGTAAGTGGTTTTTCTACTTCAATCGGCAGCAAGAACCAGGCCAGTAGACCAATGCCAGCCAGGACCAGGATCCAAACCAGGATCCGTGGGAGCAAGGTTTTCTCGTCCAGGGTGACTTCACCAGTGATGCTGAAGGCATAAACAAACAGAACTGTCACCAGGCCAGCGCCGACGCTGAGCTCGATTACCGCAACTTCGGGTGCGCCAAGCAGGTAGAGCAGGATGGCGACCAGTGCACTGGACACGGCCAGCCAAATCGTGACGTTCATCAAGCGCGCCGCGCGCATGACGCGGTACGCGCTAAACAAGATCGCGAGAACCAGAATCAGGTATACCATGGAAGAATATTTTCCGGCTTTCTTGTCTTTGAAATATGATTCCTGATAGAAAGAGATACAATCCTAAGAGTATATCCCTAACCCCCGAAAAATCAGGTGACATATGTCACCTGAAGCGTAGTGTTTAAGTCACCTGTTTGTGATTGATTTCACAATATCGTCACGCAATTATGAAGGCCATGCCACACAGAACATCCAGGCCAGAAGAATAGCCCCAACCGAGCAGCGCTTCCAGACAATTTTCTCGACTGGCCTGTCCTGATACCAGGCTATCAAGCGCCAGCAACAAGCGTTCGTCAGCTTCCCCGGCTGCAGCACATTCAATGAGATTGGCCGAAAGCAAGGGTGATGTGCGGTAAGCAGAGGCAATCAGACCTGGTGAGATTTCGGACAGAACCAGTTCGGGATTCAGCCGGTCGCCCCAACGTCTGAGTGCCAGCAACAAGCCAATCGAAAGATCATCCCCATTCGGGGTCAGGCCGCTGCCCCATCCAAGCAGAGCGCTTAACCTGCTGGAGATTTTCCCGGGATCCTGATCCCGGAAGGCGGATTGTAAAGCCAGCAGTCGTCCCCAGAGATCTTCGTCTTTGGTGGGCGGGGTGGCGGGTAAATTCACCAGCCAGGAGAGCCAGGCGCTAAACGGACTGCTGGTGCGGCGGGCGAGTGCTCGCTCAACTACCCAGGCCAGACGTTGGCGGCGCTCGTTGAGCGGCAGAATACTTGCGCTGGCTGGTTGGGGCGCCCAAACTTTGGGGGTAGCAGAGTGGATCGTCCATCCGGTGGCTGGGAAATTAATTGCTTCATTAGTGAATCGGACTGGATCGCCTGCGTTGGGTTGATTAAGCGGGGCAAAACCTCCCTCCAGGTTCAAAGTAAGGGGACCTTGGTAGGTTTCTTTTGAGATAAACACGACCCAATCCGAGAGCAGCCGGACGAAATAACCGCGCGAGCTAACCCCGATCAGCTTTCCCTGTTGAGGTTGCCTGAGCAATTGGTGGGCCCGGCTGCCAAGGGTATGAATTTGAGGGTGGTGATCGCGTGTGTGAAGAGCAGGTTGGTGATTCATTCCCATAGGCGGGCAAGCTCCTCAGCCGGAAGGAGCGTTTCATCCCCAGGCTCAAAGACACCACCGTCCCGGGCGCAATAAAATAGTTTCATCCAGCGGTCAATTCCCTGGCGGACGCGCTGCTCAGCGGAGTGCTCGGCTGCCTGGCTGGCTTCGAAGCGGGCGAGGATGGAACGCCGTTTCCAGAAGTAACCGGCATACCCTATCCCCAGCAGAACCAGGATGGGCAGCAAGTTGCCCGGCTGGCTGATATAAATGTTGAATAGAAAAAAGAGGATCACCAGGCTGAAGGTTGTGATCATCAGGTCTGGGTGAAGGGCTCGTAAGGGTAGGCGGCGCGTGGAAGCAGGGGGCTTGAGCAGGCGCGCCAGGCGGCGGTATTCGCCTTCGGGCAGGTCAGCCAGGTTGGGCTGGATCGGGGCTGCACCAGCAACACCAGGCTGGCGGTTAAGCCCAATACCGATCAGGTAAAGCGTGCTGACTTTCTCAACCTGGTCGGATTGCCCACAGGCCGGGCAGTGAATAGTGACTTTGCCGGTTGTACTGGTCATTGGTTTACAGGCGGAACAGCCAGCTAAAGGCCACAATCCCGCCCGAAGTCAGGATCCACCAATAGTTTTGCAGGGCAACCGGCGGCAAGACTTTGCCGAAATATAATACGCCTAGCAGAATCAGGCCTGCGCCAAGTCCGCCAATCACACGATCGCGCGGGTTGCTGCTCAAAACCGAAAAGCGAGCTGGAGAAACCGGCGAAGCAACTGATTGGCCTTTTTTCGCTTTGTTCGCCTGTCTGGCGATTTGTTCCAGGCGAACTTGTTTAACCCGCTGGCGCTGCAAGATAATCAGGCGTAAGTAAAAAACCAATACTGCCAGGATGACAACGGCCTGACCGGTATCAAGGTGCATAATTGCCTCAATTCTCAAATATTAAAAAGAAAGTGACAGCGAATTATTGACTTGTAGGACAATTAAGTCATAATCATAATATAAAAGTTGATTAATGAGGTGAGAGGATTGGCGAGTATACGCCAGATCCATTGAAAGGAGGTGCCTATAGCCTGATCCAAAATCCAGCCCTCACTCTTTTTTACTGACCAGATATGCAATCTAAAGGAGAATGAACAGCTATGAGCACAGCAACCAAACCCAAAGTGATGGGCTTTCTGCCACAAGACCAGCCCGGTTGGGGAGCGATGATCAGCCTGGGCTTTCAGCAAGTCCTGACAATGTTCCCGGCGACGGTCCTGGTCGCAATCCTGACCAAGTTCGATGTTGGCGTGACCCTGGCCGCCAGTGGAATTGGGACAATCATTGCCCTGTTGGTTTCAGGCCGGCGCATCCCGCTTTATTACGGCTCCAGCTTCAGCTACATAACAGTGGTCGTCACGGCCATGGGGCTGTATGCCAACGACTGTTTTGCCGATGCTGCGACCGTGTATTGCCCCGATGGGGTGCGAATCGTCCAGGTTGGTATCATGGCCACCGGCGTATTTGAAATCCTGATAGGCCTGCTGATCATGGCGGCAGGCAAAGAAGCCCTGGATAAAATACTGCCGCCGGTCATTACTGGCAGCGTGGCGATTGTGATTGGTATCGCGCTGGCAGGGGCAGCCCTGGGCATGGCCAGTGGGAACTGGACCGTGGCCCTGATTACCCTGGTCCTAACAATTATCTTTTCGGTTTACTTGCAAGGTAAAGGGCTGATTGGGATGCTGCCCATTCTGCTGGGAGCAATCGCCGGCTACCTGGTAGCGGCGATCTTTTTCCCCGACATGATGAATTATGCGCCGATCGGATCTGCAAAGTGGGTCCAATTCCCAAAGTTCACCCTGCCTGACTTTGGCAACCCGAATGCCTGGAAGGCTGTCACCGGTATCGCCTTGATTGCGATTGCCACCATCCCAGAGAGCACCGCTCACCTGTACCAGATGAGCCTGTACATCGACCAACTGGCTAAGGAGCTGGGCCGTGCCCCACTGGAGATCAAGCGATTGATTGGTCTCAACCTGGTGGCCGATGGCTCTGATGATCTTGTGGTTGGCTTTCTGGGCGGTTGCGCCGGCACGAATTATGGCGAAAACAACAGCCTGATGGCGATCACCCGCAACTACTCGGTTCCAGTCCTGTTTGCTGCTGTAATTAGGCACCATCATGCCATTGGTCACTACCAGGCGGGGAGCTCCGGCAGAAGAAGGGAAGAGACCCAGCGGATGCCCTGAGTACAGAACCAGGGTTTG
>JAYRWF010000561.1:0-3763 GCA_041918195.1 Anaerolineales bacterium | reverse complement strand
GGCGGCCCACGATAGCCGGCATGCTGATCGAGATATCGCGGACGCCATACTGGCCTGAGAGCGGGCTGGAGACGGTCATGACAGTGTGCTGGTCGCGCAGGACCGCTTCGACAATCGAAAGCAGTCCCAGGCCGATGGCATAGTAGGTTGCCTTTTTGCGCTGGATGATCTCATAGGCTGCGTTGCGGGTCTGGTGGAATATATTTTCTAGAGCTTGCGGGTCATAGCCCTGCCCGTTGGCGCCGACGAAGTCGGTCAGCCGCACCCCGGCGATATTGGCCAGGCTCCACAGGGCCAGCTCGCTATCGCCGTGTTCACCCACCACGTAGGCATGCACCGAGCGCGAGTCCACGCCATAGTGCGCGCCAAGCATGTAGCGCAGCCGAGCTGTATCCAGGATCGTTCCCGATCCAAGCACATTGCAGCATCCGGCGCCGACGATCTCGGCGGTGATCTGGGTCAGGATATCGACCGGGTTGGTGGCGACGACGATAATCGCATCCTGAGTGACTTTCAGGATGTTGGGAACGATGCTGCGGAAGATGCCGGCATTGGTCTGGAGCAGCTCCAGGCGGGTCTGGCCTGGGCGCTGTCCGACCCCGGCGCAGATCACGATCACATCCGCTCCAGCCAGGTCGGCATAGTCGCCGGCGTATATCCGGATTGGGCGGACGAAGGGCAGGCCGTGATTCAGGTCCATCACTTCGCCCTCGGCGCGTCCGGCATCGGCATCGATCAGCACCAGCTCATTGGCAACGCCGTGCTGCATCAGCGAATAAGCAAACGAGGCGCCAACCATCCCGGCGCCGATCAAACCAACTTTGTTTAGGTCTTTATGGTTGCTCATAGAATGGAGGATAAGCGATTCTGGCCTGGTTGTCAATCAAAATGAGGGCAGCCAGATAAGACTGCGACAGGGGTTGCCAGAGGATGGTTTTTTGCCGGTGGCTGTGCGCTCTAGGAAATCGAATGGCGCAATGCTGAACTTCATACTAAAATAGAAGGCGAATTCATTGACCGCAGAGGAGAGGATTAAGTGTCCGAGAAACCAAAAGGTAATCTGGATCACCAAAAACACAGCGACGATATTCACTGGCACGCGATGGCTATGGATGACGTGCTGGTCAAGCTGGAAGCGCCAACTCAGGGCTTGACGGATGAAGAGGTTCGCCGGCGCACCGAACGGTATGGGCTGAATGAGCTGAAAGAAAAACCTCGGCCTACCTTCTGGCAACTGGTGTTGGCGCAGCTTAATAATTTCATCGTAATTTTATTAATTGTCGCCTCCTTGATTTCTGCTGTACTGGGCGATTGGATTGAAGCAGCGGTGATCATGTTGATCGTGGTGCTTAATGCAATCCTGGGGGTGGTACAGGAGAGCCGGGCGGAAGAAGCGCTGGCTGCGCTGAAGAAAATGGCCGCGCCGGAATGCCAGGTGCTGCGTAATGGGCAGCGCGTTTCGGTCCCGGCGCGCGAGCTGGTTCCCGGCGATGTTGTCTACCTGGAAGCGGGGAATTTCGTACCGGCAGACATGCGCCTGATCGAGGCTGTCAACCTGCGTGTGGAAGAGGCCGCCCTGACCGGCGAATCGGTGCCGGTGCAGAAGAACGCCGCCTTGCTGCTCGACCGGGAGGCGACGCTCGGCGACCGCAAGAACACCGTCTTCATGGGCACGCTGGTCAACTATGGACGGGGGCGCGGGATTGTCGTCGCGACCGGTATGACCACCCAGCTTGGCCTGATCGCCGATATGCTTCAGGCAGTCGAAGATGAGGGAACTCCGCTCCAGCAGCGCCTGGATCAGTTAGGCAAGTCGCTCGCTATTGCCGCCCTGGCGATTTGTGGAGTAGTTTTCCTGTTAAGCGGCATGCGCAGCGGGATCTTCACGGAGGGGTTTACACCAGAAGTACGCGGCTCACTTTTGGAAAGTTTTATGATCGCGGTCGGCCTGGCGATTGCCGCAGTGCCAGAAGGACTGGCGGCTGTGGTCACGATCAGCCTGGCGCTGGGGATGCGCGAGATGGTCCGCCGCCACGCTCTGATCCGCCGCCTGGCTTCGGTGGAAACGCTGGGCTCCGCCACCGTGATTTGTTCGGATAAGACCGGCACCCTGACCCAAAATGTGATGACGGTCACCCGGATGTGGGTGGAGGGCAAGTTTGCCGAGATTTCTGGGACTGGCTACGATCCTGAAGGTAAATTTTACATCGATGACCAGGAAGTGGACCTGGCTGAATATCCTGGCCTGACCACGGTCCTGTGGGTGGGGGTACTGAACAACGACGCTGTGCTCGAGCCGGTCGATAACGAAGGCGAGAATAGCTATCGGATGATTGGCGACCCGACCGAAGGCGCCATGCTGGTGGCGGCAGCCAAGGCTTGGGAGAGGCTGGATGAGCTGGCCGCGGCTTACCCCCGCCAGAAGGAGATCCCGTTCGATTCAGCGCTCAAGCGGATGACGACTGTTCACAAGATCACCTGGATTAAGGATGAAGGCCCATCTCCTTTCCACGATGAGACACATCTGAACAAGCATGCCATTACGGTCAAGGGTGCTCCAGACCTGGTGTTGGAATTGTGCACCGATTACCAGACCCTGGAAGACAAAGTCTTGCCTTTGACCGACGAGGTCCGCAGCCAGATCCGGGCGGCCAACGACCGCATGACCGATGCCGCCTTACGGGTGATGGGTTTTGCCTACCGGGTGGAGGAAGATATCCCCGATGAACTGAACCGGGAGTTTGCCGAGCAAGGCCTGATCTTTGCCGGCATGATGGGCATGATCGACCCGGCTCGTCCAGAAGTCAAGCCGGCTCTGGAAAAGGCGCGCCGCGCCGGTCTGCGGACGATTATGATTACTGGCGATTACCCCAACACTGGCCGGGCGGTAGCGGAAAGCATCGGGCTGCTGCGCCCAGGCGACCGGGTTCACACCGGGACCGAGCTGAATGGGATGAGCGAGCAAACCCTGCAAGAGGAAGTCAAAGCCACGGCGGTGTTTGCCCGGGTCTCGCCAGAGCACAAGATGCGCATCGTCGATGCCCTGCGCGCTAATAACGAAGTGGTCGCGATGACTGGCGACGGGGTCAACGATGCCCCGGCGATCAAGCGGGCCGACATTGGAGTCTCAATGGGCATCACAGGCACCGATGTGGCCAAGCAAACCGCCGACATGGTTTTGACCGATGACAACTACGTCAGCATTGTTGCTGCGGTGGAACAGGGCCGGATCATTTACTCCAATATCCGCAAATTCGTGTTCTTCCTGCTTTCTTCCAATATCGCCGAGATTATGATTATCTTCCTGGCTACCTTGGCCGGATTGCCGATGCCGCTGACCGTGATCCAACTGCTCTGGCTGAACCTGCTCACCGACGGGGCACCAGCCCTGGCGCTGGCGATGGAGAAAGGCGATCCCGATATTATGGAGCGCCCGCCGCGTCCCAAGAGCGAATCGATTGTCAATGGCCCGATGCGACTGGGGATGTTTATCCAGACCATTGCCCAAACTGGCGCAGTCCTGGGCGCTTTCGCCCTTGGTTTGCTCTGGCACCTGGAAGAAGGCGCAATGGTCCCGGCCGGGATCAACCCAATCGCGTATTTGCTCCAGCACAATTGGCGGGGTGTGGACGTCCAGACTGCTGAAACGATGGCTTTTGTGACCCTGTCGCTGTGCGAGCTGTTCCGGGCCTACACGGTGCGCTCAGAGCGCAGCTCGATCTTCCGCCTGGGCATTTTCTCGAATAAGTATATGCAAATGGCC
>JAYRWF010000560.1:0-2703 GCA_041918195.1 Anaerolineales bacterium | reverse complement strand
TGCGTGAATTCCGCAGTTTCTGCAGATCGATCCGGCTGAGCGAGAAGAGGGCGGTTTCCGATCCGGAAAAGAAGGCCGACATCAAGAACAGGCAGCATTGCACCAGGATGCGGATCACCAGTTCCCAGTTGACCGCCGCCAGGCTGCCCAGCGCCGGTCAGCCTGCTCGGCGGCTGCCAGAACCGCCTCCGGCGCCAGGTGCAGGAAGGCGTGTACGGCTGGTTCCAGCCGCTCAGTGCGCGCCAGATAGGCATTGGCGATCTCACGACTGCTGATCTGACCGGTGCGCAGAGCTGCCAGGAGTTGTGGAATGTTCAGGATGGTCAGGTCAGTCATATTTACTCAAACGAAATCCACCTTGCAGGTAAAGAAAATCGCCGCCACGCTTCATTCAAACACCGGGGGCACCCGGAACTGGTCCTGGCCAGATTCCGGCGCGTTGCGCAGTAACTGCTCAACCGTCAAGCCAACCTGGATTTCGTCCAGGCGCAGCTCATTTCGTTGCGGCAGGATGCTCGCCGTGGGCTGGATGCCGGTGGTATCCAGCTCCTGCAGCCGGGCAACCGCCTCCAGGATGGCCGAAAGCTGCTCCTGGAAGAGTTTTTTTTCGGCTTCGCTCAGTTCCAGGCGCGCCAGGTTAGCAATATGTTCAACTTGTTCGAAAGACAGGGACATGCGGGAGATTATAACATGCCCGGCAAACTGGCCCACCGGGCTGCCAGGTCGCGCTAGGGCTGCCAGGCCTGGCTATACCAGCGCAGGTAGGTTTCAACATGCCGGGACCAGTAAGCTTCGTTATGGTAGCCGGTGAATAAGTAGAATTCGTGTGGAATAGAGAGATCGGTTAGCAGATTCTCGAACCACAGCGTCGAGGCCAGGATTTGCGGGCGGTCCTTATTCCCAATGTCCAGGTAGATCTCCGGCAGTTGATCTGGCGGAGTTTCCGCCAGCCAGGTACGGATTTTTCCGGTGTCCGACCAGAATACCGCCAGGCTATGCCCACCCAGGCGGCCAAACAACTCGGGATGAGACAGTCCCAGGTGGACCGCCCAACCTGCACCGCGCGAAAGCCCGCCGATTGCCCGCTGCTGCCGATCAGCGATTGTCCGGTATCGCCCATCGATCCAGGGCATCAACTCCTCGACCAGTACACGGCCGAAGAGATCCTCGGCCGGTTGTTCCCAACTCCGATCGCGTGGCATGACAACAATAAAAGGAGGAATCTCTCCGGCTGCGATCAGGCGATCGGCTGTTTCATCCGCTCCCAGGCGGTCCCATTGGTCATCGTTCGAATTCTGACCGTGGATCAGGTAGAGCACCGGGTAACGCCTTTCCTGCTGCTCGGCATAACACGGCGGCAAATAGACTCGGACCTCCATCGGGAGCTTCAATAACGGCGAGCGCAAGCTGCTCAGCTCGATCTGGCCGCCCTGCTCCAGGCAAGCGCCAGCCGCAGCAGCCGGTAAAGCGGCCTGCTGCAGCCCGAGAACGAACAAAACCACGGCAATCATCCAGGTAAAACGTTTCAAAACACCCTTCCTGTAGCAGTCCAACCGCGCCGAAAAACCAGCCTGCGCGAACCCGGCTGGCATTTACACCAGATGGACTGGTTTACCAGAATAGAACAGCGAGGTTAGCGCTGTTCAACAGTGAACTTGATCGCTGTCCGGATTTTTCCATCGATCTCTACGTCCACAAACTCGGGCGTAAAGATGACATCGTACCCGTCTTCCTTGAGGTAACCCTTAGCCAATGCAAGCGCCTTGACCGTCTGGTTAACCGCGATCGCTCCAATCGCCTGGATTTCGGCGCGCTTATGCTCGCGAAACACCCCGGCAATTGCGCCTGCCACAGCGGACGTCCGTGATGACCCGGAAACCTTGATGATATCCATAAGTGGTTTCCCTCCTTGATGGGCAGCCGGGTGCGGCCTGGTGAACCGTCTGGTGATTGCCGGCGCCATGAACCTCAATGCACTTATTGAGCAATCCGCGTCAATACCAATTCCGATCTATTTTCAAAGGACGATGGATTTCATCACTTAATTGATTGTACAAGATTTTATGCGTCGAATCAAGCGCTTTTCCAAACTCTCAGATTCGTCCTTGTCCAGCCCGCCTGTCTGTGGCACAATTACTCCTATGAAGCGGTGGTTATTTTTCCTCCTCTCGATTGCCGCCGGTGTTGCGATTGGCTTGCTCATTGGGCGAGTCCTCCTGCCAGTCCAATACGAAAATACTCCTCTGACCAGCCTGGCGCCGGAATATAAAACCGACTATATCCTGCTGGTCGCCGAGGCCTTCGCCCTGGAAAAGGACCCCCAGGCCGCTGCCACCCGGCTGGCCCAGCTCAGCAGCCAACCGGTGCTCGAAGTGGTTCGCCAGGCGATCCTCTTCGCCGAACAGGTCGGCTACACCAACCAGGACCTCGAGCGCCTGCGCAGCCTGCAAACCGCTCTCGAAAGAGCCATCACAGCCACCCAGGAGGCAGCGCCTTGAACCGCTCGGCCGGCTCCCTATACCTGCTCACCGGGCTGATCGTGGGGCTGCTCTTCGGCCTGGCTTATTGCTGGGTGATTGACCCTCCGCAAGCCACCAACACCCACCCAGATAGCCTGGTTCTGCAGGCTAAGGACCAATACCGCACCTTGACCGCCCTGGCCTTTGTCTCCACTGGCGACCTGGTGCGCGCCCGGGCCCGCCT
>JAYRWF010000559.1:0-2064 GCA_041918195.1 Anaerolineales bacterium | reverse complement strand
GATCTTCTGTCCATCCGGCGACCAGGCCGGGGCGCTCTCGGCTTCAGGGGTGTCAGTCAGGCGGACGACTCCGCTACCATCATTGGCCATTTTGTAAAGCTCGGGGTTGCCATCCCGGTCAGAGACAAACAAGATCGTCTTGCCATCCGGCGAGGGGGCAGGCTGATCTTCGCGTGCTGCGGAGCTGGTCAGGCGGAGCAGGCTGCTGCCATCGAGGGCCATCGAATAGATCTCAAAATTCCCATCCCGGTCGGAAGCGAAATAGATCGGCTCCGGCTGGCTGGCAGGTGAGCTTGCACCTCCGCAGGCGGTCAAAAGCAGGCTGGCGGCCAACAGGGCAATGAACAGGCGTGGTTTCATAGGGAGCGTTCCTATCCTGAGGGAAAATTTCGCACAGGAAGCTATTTTACCGCTATTAAGCGCCAATTGTGATACACTTAATTTATCCATTCTAAACCAGTTCAGGAGGCAAATAAAAATGGCAGTAACCGTAGATACCACCCTGGGCCAGATCATTGACGATCCCAAGGCCAAGGCCGTATTGGACCAGTACATCCCCGGCGCTTCCAGCAACCCGATGGTGGCGATGGCCAAGGGCATGTCGCTGAAGATGATCCTGAGCATGCCGCAGGCGGCTATGTTCGGGCTGACCCAGGAGAAGGTCGACCTGATCCTGGCAGAGATCAACAAGCAAATCGGTTAATCCTTCTAAACATCACCCGTAAAAAAGCCAGCGGTTGCCCGCTGGCTTTTTTCACTTGAGATATTTGTCATAGAAGGCGATGGTACGGGCCATGGCAGTGCTGAAGAAGCCCGACAGGTTGTGGTTGTCACCGGGGTAGATGTAAAACTCGATCTCTTGCCCAGCGGCGACGGCCTGGTCATAGAGCGACTGCGAAAATTCCCACGGCACGTCTTCGTCGGCCGATCCGTGGTGGAGCTGGAGCGGGCCGGACAGGTCGGCCAGGTAGCTATTAGCGGATAGGCTACTCCAAAATTCGGGGTTATCTTCCGGCGAGCCATACTGCTCGACCCAGTTAGCCCGCCAGCCGCGCGCCACGGTTGGGATCGGCAGGCTGGCTGCAGCGCCGCTCCGCCGCCAGTTGTTCAGCAAGTCTGAGTAGCTCGCCACCACGCCAGCCCAGATCACGCCGGCCTTGATCTCCGGCGAAAGCACCATCGCCCGCAGGGTCAGGTAGCCACCCATCGAGTGGCCCCACATGCCGATTTTTTCGGGATTTGCTTCGGGATACTGGCGCAGCGCGCTGACCGCGTTGAGCACGTCGATCAGGTAGCCGGGGTCGCCATAACCGCCGCGCGCCGCGCCTTCCGAGCGGTCGTGGCCGCGGTAATCGATCCGGAAGACGATATAACCGTTGCGCGCCAGGTTATCGACGTAGGCGATGTAGCGCTCGGTGGTTCGGTACTGGGTAGGTGGGATATAGCCGTGGTTGAAGACGATCGCCGGCCAGCCGCCGGCGGGGCGCTCGCCGTTCGGGACGGTCAGCAGGGCGTAGATTTTCAAACCTTCCGAAAGGTAATAGGCGTAATAGCGCTGGTAGTTGGCTCCCGGCTCGAGGGTGCGCTCGATGGTGATTGGGCTGCCCGGGTAGGGCGTCTGGCGCTGGGCCAGGATCGCCATCGGGTGCAGGGTTGCGGTTGCGGTCGGTGAGGGGGTCGGCGAAGCTGTGGCGCTCGGGGTGAGCGAAGGGAACGGGCTGGCAGTCGGGGGCGCAGTTGTCGCAGCGACCGCCGCGCTGAACGCCGGCGCCACCGGGGTGGTTGGCGTGGGGGTGAACAGCGGTGCTGCCAGGCTGCAGGCGGAAAGCAGGAACAGGCAGAGTAAAAGGAGTGGGATACGCATCGGAAGCCTGGAATATAACTGGACTAGATAACTCCAATTATACCGGTTGGGAGTGATCGGAAAGTAACAATATTTTAATCTAGGCTGGGTACCTGCGTAGGCAGGCTGAAGCCGACTTCCAGGCCGCCGGCCGGGTTGTTGCGGGCCCAAATCTGGCCGCCCATCGCTTCGACGAGCTGCCGGGCGATGGCCAGGCCCAG
>JAYRWF010000558.1:0-1665 GCA_041918195.1 Anaerolineales bacterium | reverse complement strand
CGCAGCAAGCCGAAGCAATTTACGAATCCCGTTACATCATCGAAAAGCACATCCCGGAAATTGTGTCCGAATTTTACATTCACCTGCTGCGCTATCCCCCCACCCGCCAGTTCTTCTTGAGCCCGGACGGCAGCCTGAACACGGAATATGTCCAAATGCGCATGCAGCACCTGGCCAATTTCTGGCGCCGGACGGCCTATGGGCCGTATGACGACCAGTATGCCCGCTACATCGATTACGTCGGCCGGGCGCATACCCAGCGCGGCGCCGATCCGAATATTGATATCGCCGAGCGCTACGTCATCGGGCAGATCGGGTTCATGCAGCACTCGATCAGCGAAGCCTTGAGTCGTGAGTTACACCCGATCGACCCGGCCTGGGAAATCCGGGCTTTGAAAGCCTGGAACCTGCTCATGATGGTGCTTTTAGAGATGTTAGCGCGTGTCTACCACGAGGATGAATTGCTCGAAGCCCCAGCCGCGCTCAGCCCGGTCAATGTCGATGAAGTGAAAGAGCTGGCGATCAACTCCTACGAAATGAGCGTCGGCTTGCACAAGCTACTCGAGACCAGCCAGGTGTTTTATGTCGCCGATCAAGCCGAAATCCCAACCGGCCAGCGCAAAATCGTCAAGATTATGGGCCTTTCGGTGGGCATTTTTCATCACAATAGCGGTTGGTACGCCGTGCGCAACCAGTGCCTGCATGCCGGTGGACCGGTAGCGGAGGGCCCACTGCGCGGCGAGACGCTGGTCTGCCCCTGGCATGGCTACCAGTATGATTTGAGCAGCGGGCAGCTGCTCAGCGATCCATCCGCCCGCCTGGAGATGTACCCGGTTGAGTTGCAAGACAACAAGGTCTTCATTAATCTGCCGATCACCACGTACACCCCACCGCAGATCCCGCCCGAAGCGCCCACCCCAGCCGCAGCGGCCTTGGCGAAAAATGAATTCCGCCTGAGCGAGATCGGCGTGGGCCAGGCTGGGAAGGTGGAGGTGGCTGGCGAACCGGTGGCGGTGTTCAACGTGGCGGGCAGCTACTATGCCGTCCAGGGACGCTGTAGCCATGCCGGAGGCCCGCTCAGCGAAGGCCGCCTGGAAGGCACGCTCGTCACCTGTCCCTGGCATGGCGCTTGCTTCGATCTCCGAGATGGCTCGGTGCAACGCGGCCCGGCCAGGCAGGCGCTCCGGGTCTATCCAGTAACGGTCGATAAGGAAATTGGCCGGGTTGAACCCTAATCTGTAAAATAAAAACGGGCCTGGCCCGTTTTTATTTTACGTCGTCGTTGCGGGTCCCAGCCAAGATGGTCGAAATGGTCAGCGAGCCAGGCAGGCTGGCCAGGAGCATCAGGGTGCGGAGCAGTAAAGCCACACTCAGACTGCTTTCCAGCGAAACGCTGCCAGCGCGTGAGTAAATCAGGGTCATCGAAAGCTCCTGCAGCCCATACCCATTAATCGAAACCGGCAGCAGGGTAATAAAATACACCAGGCTGTTCAAGCCAGCCACCAGCCCCCAACCGATGGATTGCCCTTCATACTTGAAGAGCAAATACAATACAGTAAAGATGCACGCCATGTGCAAGCCAGAAAATAAGAGCGCCGCCAATAAGGAAGTTGGGCGCTTCAGGTAGACCTTGAGCGATTGGGTTAGATGGGCCAGGAAACGGCT
>JAYRWF010000557.1:0-3500 GCA_041918195.1 Anaerolineales bacterium | reverse complement strand
TTGCCCTTTCAGCAGATGGGCGGCTAGATGAAGCCAACTATGACTCATTACTTAAGCGTTATGCCGGGCAGATCGCCCTGGTAGCAATCTCAGGCGCGAGTAATGTAACCGGTTATATCAATCCCATCCACCGACTGGCCGAAAAAGCCCACGCGGTTGGTTCGCAATTCCTGGCAGACTGCGCTCAACTGGCCCCGCATCGAAAAGTGAATATGCTATCGCTGGATGATCCCGGTCACCTGGATTATGTCGCCATCTCAGCGCATAAGATGTATGCCCCATTTGGCACCGGCGCTTTAGTCGGGCGGCGCACAACCTTTGAGCACGGGGACCCGGACTTGCGTGGCGGTGGAACGGTGGAAATCGTCACCCTGGATGATGTCGTCTGGGCCGAGCCCCCCGATCGTGAAGAGGCCGGCAGCCCGAACACAATCGGCGCAGTCGCTCTTGCCGCAGCAATTGGCCAGCTAGAAGCGATCGGCATGGCACAGGTAGCCCAACACGAGGCTGAGTTGACCGCATATGCCCTAAGCCGGTTAGCAGAAATTCCAGAGATTCAGGTTTTTGGCGACTCTGACCCTGATCATGCCAGCCAACGCCTGGGTGTGATTCCATTACAAATAAAAGGCGTTATGCATTTTAAAGCGGCTGCGATTCTAGGTTATGAATTCGGGATTGGCGTGCGCAGCGGTTGCTTCTGCGCCCATCCCTATATTCTCCACCTGCTGGGACTGACGGAAGATCAGGCCCATGCCGTAAGAGCTGCTATGTTGTCCGGCGACCGTACGGATATGCCAGGAATGATTCGGGCTTCATTTGGTTTATACAACACGATTGAAGAGATTGACCAGTTTATCTTGGCGCTGAAGAAAATCGTCCGAGGCGAATACCATGGTCGGTACCGACAGGACAAAGCAAGTGGAGAATTCAAGCCAGAAGGCTGGAATCCTGATTTTGAGAATTATTTCTCTTTATAAATCCTTATCGGTTGACGAGATCCAGGACCCCCCATACCTCCCCAAGGTAACCGGTTCCAAACAGGTTTAAGTGGTTGAGAAGATGATACAGATTGTAAATAGGAAACCGCTGCCGAAAGCCAGGTTCCAACGGCCTGATTTCCTGGTAGGCATGGTAAAAATCAGGATTAAAACCGCCAAATAGAGACGTCATGGCTAGCTCAGCTTCCGCCCAACCATAATACACCGCGGGATCAATCAGGGCTGGATGTCCAAGCCCGTCAGCTATGACATTGCCAATCCACAAGTCGCCATGTAATAATGAAGCAGGCTGTTCGGGGATCAGCTCCGGCAAGCGTCGAGCCAGCCAATTTACCTGATCCAGCGCTTTCCGATCGAGGTAGCCTCGATCGTAAGCCAGCTTAGCCTGGTAAAGCAAACGCAGATGGCCGAAGAAATTCCAGCCATCTGCGTCACTTTCATTAAGTTGAGGCGTGCTGCCGATATAGTTGTCGTGAGCAAAGCCAAAGGTTGGGCTGGTTTGCTGATGCAGACCAGCCAGCCCATGCCCCAAACGGAGCCAATAGTCAGGCTGGCGAGACGCAGGAGCCAGATCCTCGAGCAACAGGAAATCTGGACCGGGCAGGAAAGGCAGCGGTAAATGCAACCCATCCCTGGTATCTAAAGCGGCCGCCTGGCGCAAAACCGTAAGCCCTTCTGCTTCGCGCAGAAACATATCCACTGGCGCATGTGGATTAGTTTTCAAGAATAAGCTCTGGCCGCCGGTGGTTTGCAAATGAGCGCCCTGGTTTATACAACCTCCACCAACCGGAACACTCTTATAGACCTGGCCATAGCCATTTTCCTGCAACCAAATCGTTACAGCAATAGGCAGGGCAGTCTGCAGTTTACTCAGCCTTTCTAGCAGACTGGTGATTTATGAAGAAAGCCAAGAGCCCCTCAACCGAGCGTTCCAGTATCAGGTAAACTTCCTCAAAACCATCCAGTCCACCATAGTATGGGTCCGGCACTGAGGCCTGTACGCCGCCCTGCGGATCGAATTCGCGTAATAAGCGGATCTTTTCCCGCTGCTCCGGCGTGCGCGCCAGGCTCAACAAGTCATCGCGATTATCGCGATCCATCGCCAGGATCCAATCAAAGCGGTCCAGGTCCTGGAGTTTGATCTGGCGTGCCCGGTGGTCATATATCAGGCCATGCCGAGCGGCGACCCGCCGCATTCGGCCGTCCGGCGTTTCGCCAACATGCCAGTCGCCTGTCCCGGCCGAATCAGCCTCGAACTGGTCCACAACGCCAGCCTGGACCGCCTGCTGATAAAACATGGCCTCGGCCAAAGGGCTACGAACAATATTCCCCAGGCAAACAAAGCACAGCTTGATCATTGGCTGCGACTTGCCGCGTCCATCACGGCAACAGCGGCGATATTGACAATATCGCGAACCTCGTCGCCAGTCTGGAGCACATGAACTGGCGCGCCCATTCCCAACAGGATCGGCCCGATAGCCTGGGCATCTCCCAAGCGCGCAAGCAGCTTATAGGCAATATTCGCTGCCTCCAAAGACGGGAACACCAGGATATTGGCGTCCTTTACCTGGCTGAACGGGTAGCGATTTTCTATAATATCTGCCACGACGGCTGTATCAGCCTGCATCTCCCCATCTACAACCAGATCCGGGTATTTAGTGTGGATTATTTCAAGCGCTTTCTGTATCTTAATCGTTTGCGGATGGGGTGTGCTGCCAAAGTTTGAAAACGAGAGCAGTGCCACGCGCGGTTCGATTCCTAGCTGGTGGGCAAAGTTGGCCGAAAGGCAGGCAATTTCGGCCAGGTCTTCTGGAGAGGGGTCGATATTTACGGTCGCGTCCGTAAACAGGTAGGTCCGGTCATGAACAATCATGATGTACACACCGGCGGCGCGCTTGACACCTGGACCGGTATGGTGGATCTGCAATGCCGGTCGGATCACCTCTGGATAATCATGAATCAAGCCAGAAACACAGGCATCTGCATCACCTTGTTTGACCATCAATGGGCCAAAAACATTCGGCTCGCGGACCGCTTTCAGGGCATCTTTCAGGGTGATTCCCTTGCGTTGGCGCAGATCATAATATGCATTGGCATAGGTGGACAATTGCTCTGCCTGGTTCGGGTTCACGATGACCGGTTGGCAATCCAATCCCAGGCTGTTAATCTTGGCCTGGATCACCTCGGACCGGCCTAGCAGTATCGGAATGCCAATCCCCTCATCAGCGACCTGAGCTGCAGCCCGGATGATTTTGGTCTCTTCACCTTCCGCAAAGACAATCCGTTTCTTCGGCGTTGCAGATTTAGCCTTGTTCATAATAAAGTAGCGCACTTGCTCGCCATGCCCCTGGCGAAAAGCCAGTTGAGCGCGATATTCATCCAGGTCGATGGTCTTGCGCGCCACGCCGGTTTCCATAGCTGCCTTTGCCACAGCGGGCGATTCCCACAAAATCACACGTGGATCAAGCAGTTTCGGAACGATATACTCCGGCCCAAACTTCA
>JAYRWF010000556.1:0-3305 GCA_041918195.1 Anaerolineales bacterium | reverse complement strand
CGATTTCTTTTCGATCGGTGGTCGCGACTACCTGGTGATGGATTATGTCCCAGGTAAGGACCTGCGCACGCTGATGAACGAAGCCCGCCAGAAAGGCGTCTTCTTGCCCGAGAGCGAGGTCCTCGGCTGGGCTGCTCAACTCGCCGACGCACTCACCTACATGCACAACCAGCTCCCGCCGATCTTGCACCGCGACATCAAGCCCAGCAACCTCAAGCTGACGCCTTCCGGGCTGGTCAAGTTGGTAGACTTCGGCCTGGTCAAGATCCTCGCCTCCGATGATGTCACCGTGACGGTGCTCCAGGGTCGCGGCACAGCGCTCTACACACCTCTTGAGCAATATGGCGGGGATGCCGGGCATACCGACGCCCGCAGCGATATTTACGCCTTTGGCGCTACGCTTTATCACCTGCTAACCAATCACCCTCCGCCCGAAGCACGTGAGCTCTTTCTTCAACCCGAGAAGTTGATCCCCATCCGCCAGATCAATCCCTCGGTAGACACCCATACCGAGCAAGCAATCCTGTGGGCCATGAGCTTACATCCCGATGAACGGCCTCAGGATGTTGAAACCTTCCGCCGCGCCCTGCTGGGCGAGCAGATGATTGCCCAAGCATCCCGTCGCCGTCCGGTTGAGCGGGAGCTCAACAATTCAGCGGAGCTGCGTTCCGAAAGAATTTTAATGTTCTTGGCGGTTGCTGTATTAATCGTCAGCCTGCTGGCGACCATTTTCTAGCGTCCCACCGGCTCCGCCGTTTTCTAAGCCTGTTTTTCCAGGGCAAACCACGACCAAGCTGCCACGCTTCCCAGGATTGTGCCGCCCAGGGTGGCTAAAAACACACCCCGCGCCGCTGATTCAGCCAGTAAGTGCTCGCTCCCTGGTAATTGCAACGCCAGATAGCTGTAGGCCGCCAACCCGCCGATCAACGCGAGCAGACCCGCGCGCACGCCCCAACCCGGCGCGGTGGAGTTGCTCACGTAGCGATACACCAGCCAGGCGATCCCCGCCGCCAGGATCAGCGCCATGATCCAGTCGCCGACCTGTGGGCGGGCTGGCGGTGGCTCAACTTCCACCTCACTGACCGGTGGGCTGAGCGTTGGGGTCGCTGTGGGTTCTGCTGTTGCAGTCGGAGTAGTGGTTGGTTCAATAATCTCATCCGGGTTCGGCATCGGGATGTCCAGGCTGAAGATCTCTGACCGGGCCGGCTCGCTGACCACCTCAATCTCCAGTTTTCCAGATGCCGTGATCGTATAACTGGTCCTGGCAATCCCGTTCAGGGTCGCGCTGCTCTGGCGCACCGGGCTTGGCTGCCCGGTGATGCTAAAATTAAATTCGACCGGCGTGCCATCCGGAACTGGGTGGTTGTTTTGGTCGACGATCACTCCGGTCCGCACCGGAATCACATCGCCGATCCGGAAGATCGGGATTGGGAAGGCTATTGGCGTGACAATCGTTTGCGCATCTTCTGCCGGTGGCAAGTCCAGCGCTATCTCAATCACCTGGGCTGGGTCAGGGAAAAGCGCAATATTTAAATCGTAGCTGATGCCCGGAATAGAGACTGGCGAGGCGCCTTCGGCGCGCAGCTCCTGCAGCAGCAAGTAAGCGGCCATATCAATGAAAGACGGCGCTTTACTGTATAGGCCATAATAGGCAGTCAGTTTCGATATGTTTGTCGCATCCAGGAAGTATGGCGCGTTGAAAGCAAATACAATTACCCGCTTGCGTTGGAACAGATCCGGTCGTTCAGTTAAGAAACGGCTCAGGGCGATATACGATGGCTCTCGCAGGCTGGCATCCAGCATCGAAAAGACGATCCAGGTCGCCCGTTTCAGGCTATTCTCCAGCCGTGTGGTATTGCGCGCCGCATCCAGCATTTCTTGCAGGTCGTCCAGGCTGTACGAGGCCAGGTTGCCCGGCGTCACCAGGCCGCCGGCCTGCGGGCCGTACAGCCGCAGCACCGCTTGTTCCAGGGCGCGCTGCTCGATCAGCGCTTCCTCTGCACAACCACTGCACTGCTTCCCGGTCCGGGTATCGGTCAAGAAGACGATCCGGTCGGCCTCGTCCGGCGGGTCTGGCAGGGTATCATCCAACTCAGCCTGGCTGGGGCTGATCAGGGTCACCGCCTTGCGCGCTACCTCGAAGCTGATCGAGCTTGCCTGGCCAATCACTGCGTTGGGCTCGCTTGGCACCAGCACATTGTCCAGCAAGAATTCAGTGTACAACTGGTACTTCAAAGCCAGGATACGCAGCACAGATTCGTCGACCCGTTGGGCAAAAGCCAGGTCTTCGCGGTATTTCTGGGCGAAGAAGGCCAGCGTTTGCTTGGCTGAGTTGATCGAGTCCAGCTCGCCGGATGAGAAATCGCCCACGTACAACAGGTCGTTCCCAGCCAGGAAAGCGTTCAGCGCTACCCGGCGTGGCATATCGAAGGTCTGGCTGGTCAGGTCGTAAAAACCGCGGACCGCCCGGTTGCCCAGGTTGTCGCTCACCATCAATCCGCCCTGCTCGCGCCAGCCGGCCAGTTGCGGCAGCTCGAGCAGCAGGTTTAGCGCTTGTGGGTCGAAGCTGACCGGGCGGGTCGTGGCTCGGATGTTACCTTGGAAGCCCTGGTAGCGGATATGTGCTGTCAGCAACCCATCCGCGCTGGCTGCTGTGCTTGGCGCTTGTCCGGTGACATTGATGAACGGCGTCAGCTCGAACCCCAACAATTGATCGAGCGACTTGCGCACTGTTGCCACTTCCTCTTCCGGCAGGCGGTCCGAGCCGCCATGGCCCGGAAAATGCTTGGCAATCACCGCTACCCGCCCGTTCGAGCCGTCGTGGATTCCTTCAATATACGCCTGTCCCAGCTTGCTCACCCAAAATGGGTCGCCCCCAAAGGTGCGCGTCCCCAGGTCGCTGGCAGCCTCGGTATGGGGAGCCTCCAGGACATCCAGCGATGGCCCTAGCAAAAGGTTGATCCCCACGGTCGAAATTTCCTGGCCCAAAACCGCCCCAACCTGGCTGGATAGCACCGGGCTCCAGGTCGCACCGATCGCCATTTGATTGGGCAGGTGGGTAAATCCCTCCAGGATCTGATCGTTTGGGTAACCATCACCTTCCTGGGAAATTCCGATGAAGAGCGGTACAAAGGCTGGAGTAAAACTCTCGCCAGTGGTCGGATCGGTTCGTTCAATCCGTGAAGTTTCCCGGCGCGCGGTCTGGAGCTGGCGGGTGAGTTGGATAGCGTTCTCCACATTCGCGCTGCCACCGCTGAAATTGTCGTTAGCCGCCGAAAGCATCACCCCGCCGATGAAATAATTTG
>JAYRWF010000555.1:0-7530 GCA_041918195.1 Anaerolineales bacterium | reverse complement strand
TATGGGGAGATGATGTCGATCCCCCTGTATGACTCAGCACTGTTGACGGCGGCGCTAATTCTGTTGGTAATTGTGCTATTTTTTAATATTCTCTCGACCTTAATTCTGCGTCGAATTACTGGGAAATCAAAGCGATGAAGAAACATCTGGAAGAAAAAATCCTCAAAGCCTTAATGCTCCTTTCTTTTACCCTGGTGACGGGCAGCCTGGGCTTTATTCTGCTGGTGGTGTTGATTCGTGGACTGCCAGCGCTTTCCTGGGAAATGATCTTTTCCACGCCGAAGGGTGGTTTCTATCTTGGAAAAGAGGGCGGGATCCTGAATGCAATCGTGGGCTCGCTTTACCTGGCCGGTGGGGCTACCCTACTGGCTTTGCTGTTCAGCTTACCACTCAGCCTGTATCTGCAGGCTTATGCCCGGCGGACGCGCTGGGCTGACTTCGTTCGCCTGTCCCTGGATGTCCTGTGGGGTGTCCCATCGATTGTTTACGGCGCGTTTGGTTTCATCATTATGTTGGCGCTAGGTATGCGGGCAAGCCTGTTGGGGGGGATTATTACACTGGCCTTGCTAGAAATCCCGATTATGACCCGGGCGATGGACGAAGTTCTGCGGATGACACCTGGTGACTTGGAGCAGGCTTCGTTTGCCCTGGGCTCTACTCGACTGGAGACTGCCTGGCAGGTGGTGACGCGCCAGATGCTGCCGGGGATTATCACCGCCGTTCTGTTGGCCTTTGGACGAGCGATTGGCGATGCGGCTTCAGTGCTTTTTACTGCCGGGTACACTGACCGGATGCCGACATCGCTCTTCCGGCCGGTAGCATCGCTGCCGCTGGCGGTATTTTTCCAGCTTGGGACGCCCTTTCCAGAAGTTCAGCAGCGGGCCTATGCCTCAGCTTTGATCCTAACGGTAATTGTCCTGGCGATCAGCCTGGGCTCGCGCTGGCTGGCCAATCGCCTAAACAAGTTTACGATTAAATAGACCTGGAGAACTTCCCAGAACGAGATAAAGAGGAGCAAGACCCGTGGATGCACACATTCAGATTCGAAACTTAAGCACACACTATGGCAGCGGTCAAGCGTTGAATAATGTCAACCTGGATATTCCCAAGCACCAGATTACCGTTATTATGGGACCTTCTGGGTGCGGAAAAACAACCTTACTGAAGAGCATCAACCGCTTTCTAGAGTTGTATGAGGATACCCGCCTGGAGGGACAGGTGTTAATCGACGGGGAGGATATTTATGCTCCCGCGGTGGATGTTACGGAAATTCGCAAGAAAACGGGCTTGCTGGCCCAGCGGCCTTACCCACTGCCAATGTCAATTTTTGATAATGTGGCTTATGGCTTAAGGATCCATGGGTTGTGCGGGCGTGGCTGCGATCTGGATGAGAAAGTGCGGCACTACCTGGAGATAGCCGGGCTTTGGGAAGAGGTGAAGGATCGCTTGAATGCCCCGGCGAGTGGGTTGTCGATCGGTCAGCAGCAGCGTTTATGCCTGGCACGCGGCCTGGCCATCGAGCCGGAGATCATCGTGGGTGACGAGCCGACCTCGGCCCTGGATCCAATCTCTGCTCAGCATATCGAGAAGCGCCTGATCGATCTAAAGGGACAATACACGGTGGTGATGGTCACTCACATTCTGCGCCAGGCGCGGCGGCTGGCAGATTATGTGATCTTTATGTACCTGGGTGAGGTGGTAGAGCATGGACCGGCGCAGGAGGTGTTTGCCAACCCGCGCCAGGAACGTACTCGAGCTTATTTGGAAGGGCAGTTTTAGATCTCGCGTCGCTTTTTTGTTACCCAAGCAACACGCGCCGGTAGCATGGGCCGCGTAGTGCCCAGGCTCGCTCGAAGAGGGCAAAGCCGAAATTTGGTATGATGAAATGCTGTTTTTGAGCGGCGGTGATAATTTGTTGGGCTTCACTTAGGAGTCCATCTTCCGTTGGATCTGGCCAGTGGTACCTGTCTAAATCTGGATTTTCTTTCAGAGGATAAATACACGGAAAATAGCCTTCTTCTTCTGTTGCGTAGCCCACTCCCCACCAATCAAAGATCACTTTGCCATCCTGGCTTAGGCGCTTTGGAACAGCCAGGTCAACCCGGATCAGGGCGTTGCCGAGCCGGGCATTGAGCTCGGAGCGTGGTATACACCAATAATCGGCCAGCTTTTGTCCCATCCGGTCAGTAAAGTTCACCTGGGTGGGGAACTGATCGATCGTCTCGAAGCTTAAGGCACGCAGGGTTCTTTCACGCAAATTCATGAGCAACCTTGGGGTGGGTTATCTGGTCTTAACTTGAGCGCCAGCTTTTTACCAACGCGGGAACGAGGCCGGTGGATTGGCGGACGACCAAGGATGTTGAGACGTCAATGGAGTGAGCAATGCCTTTGGCATCCGGGGCATTTTCGATTAACTCGAGCAACATTTCCATCGCCATCTGACCTATCTCACTTCGCGGCATTGCCACAGTGGTCAAGGGAGGCAGGATTTCTGCGGCTAATTGAATATCATCCAGCCCGATCACGGAGAGATCTTCAGGAATGAGCAGGCCAGACTGTTGGGCGGCCTAAACAAGGCCAATCGCAGTCAAGTCATTGGCAGCAAATACCCCGGTCGGAGGTTCAGGGAGCAAGGCCAGGTGCTCCAGTGCGCCGCGGCCGCCATCCAGGCGCAAGTTGGCCTCCAGGGTGACGACCGACTCGGAAGAAATTCCATGATTTTCCAGGGCTCTAAGGAACGCTTGCTGGCGGGCGCGGGAGGTATGCAATCCAAGCGGGCCGCTGACATGTGCAAAACAGCGATGGCCTAATTCAATCAAGTGATTCACAGCCTGACGGATACCGGCTTCGAAATCTACGCCAATGACCCCGACTGCGCCTTCGTTCACCGGCGCAGTGGGATGCCAATCCAGGGCAACGACCGGCGTCCGGCAACGGGCCAGCTCGTTGACCCACTCATCAGAAACCGAGCTGGACATCAGCAAAACGCCATCGACTTGTTTGTTGACTAACGATTGGACGAACTTTAGCCCGCGCGCATGATCGTAGCTGGTATTGCAAAGAAATCCATTGTAATTTTGCTGGAGAGCTATTTCTTCTACGCCGCGAATTACTTCTGAATAGAAGGGATTACCGACATCTGAAATCAATAAACCAACTGAAAGGGTCCGTTTCGAGACCAGGCTGCGGGCGACGCTGCTGGGCTGGTATCCCAGGGCCTCGATCGAATTACGAACCTGTTCAATGGTTTCTGGGCGGATGTATCGAAGGTTGTTGTTCAATACACGGCTTACGGTGCTTTTGGAGACACCTGCCAGGCGAGCGACATCAGAAATGGTTGCACGATTTGGCATAGGTTTATCAGGCGAACAGGTGGCGAAGATTTTTATTAAACCGGTTTCTGAAACCGATTTCATAATGGCGTAAATAATAAGGCATGTCAATAACCTTTTTTGAAAAAAGGCGACGAATTCAAATCGACTATAATTGGGGCCATGAAAAGCGATCTAGATTCCATCATGCAAGCCAATCAAATTGACGCCCTCATCGTGACTGGGCCAGGCGATCATAATCCGGCGATGGTATATATGCTGGGCGTTGAAGCTAATTTAACCCAGGCAGACTTGATTAAACGGCAGGGACAGGGGCCAGTTCTGTTCCATGCTGATATGGAGCGGGATGAAGCTGCCAGGACTGGCCTGGCGACCCGCAACATGGCCGAGTTCGGCCTGGCTGAGATCTACCAGGCAGCCCGGGGTGATCTTTTGGAATACCAGATATTGCGCTACCAGAAGATATTGGCTGACCAGGGGCTGACCACGGGAAGGGTGGCTTTGTATGGAAGAATGGAGGCTGGCCAGGCGCTGGCAGTGTTTGGCGAGCTGCAGCGCCGGATGCCAGGCTTACAATTTGTGCCGGAAGCGGGCAGCACGGTGCTGATGCAAGCGATGGCGACCAAAGACGAAGCTGAGGTGAGCCGGATGCGCCGCATGGGCCAGGTGACGACCCAGGTGGTAGGGAAAACGGCGGAATTTCTGACCAGCCAGTCGGCACGCGATGGCATGTTGGTCCTGGGGGATGGGCAGCCGGTGACGGTCGGAATGGTGAAGCGGAAGATCAACCTGTGGCTGGCGGAGGCAGGGGTGGAAAACCCGGAAGGGGTGATCTTCGCCAGCGGTTATGATGCCGCCGTGCCGCACAGCAGTGGGACCGCCAGCCAGCCGCTACGACTGGGCGAGACGATTATCTTTGACATCTTTCCGTGTGAAGCTGGGGGTGGCTATTTTTATGATTTCACCCGCACCTGGTGCCTGGGATACGCACCGGAGGCTGCCTGGACTTTGTATGAGGCTGTGCGGAAGGTTTATGAGACAATTTTGAGCGAGTTGCAGGCCGGAGCGCCGACGCGCCAGTATATGCTGCGGGCTTGCGAGCTGTTTGAAGGGCGCGGCTACCCGACAGTGCGCAGCCGCCCGCAAACGCAGACCGGCTTTGTGCACGGCCTGGGACACAGTCTGGGCCTGAATATCCACGAGCAGCCGCAGTTTGGGTTGTTCGCCAGGGAGAACGACCGGCTACTGCCTGGGATGGTGATGACGGTTGAGCCAGGGCTGTATAACCCGGACCTCCGAATGGGGGTGCGCCTGGAAGATACGGTCTGGATACGGCCGGATGGGCAGGTTGAAATCCTGGCGGAATACCCGCTCGACCTGGTCTTGTCAGTTAAAAATGGACAGGTAGCATGATGAAAAAAGAAAAAACTGCCGAAACGACCGAATTACCGGCCGGGCGAATTTTAGGAATCGAGTCGTCCTGCGATGAAACAGCCGCGGCGGTAGTCGAAAATGGGCGAATTGTCCTTGCCAGCCTGGTCGCTTCGCAAGTTGACCTGCACGCCCAGTTTGGCGGTGTGTTCCCAGAAGTGGCCTCACGCCAGCATATTCGCACGATTTACCCGATTATCCAGGAAACGCTGAAGCGCGCCCACATTGACCTGGTCGACCTGGATGCAATTGCGGTGACACGCGGGCCAGGCCTGCCTGGCTCTTTGGTAGTGGGAATGAATACTGCCAAGGGCTTGGCGCTGGGCAGCGGGTTGCCGATCCTGGGGATCAATCACCTAGAAGCCCACCTGTATTCGGCCTGGGTAGACCTGGCGACGACCGATCCGGTGAACTTGAGTCCAGAGCCGAGCTTTCCTCTAATTGCGTTAATTGTCTCGGGCGGGCATACAGAACTGGTGCTGATCCGGGGGCACCTGGATTATGAACGCCTGGGTGCTACTCTGGATGATGCGGCTGGCGAGGCTTTTGATAAGGTTGCCCGGTTGATCGGGCTGAGCTACCCTGGCGGGCCTGCAATCCAGCGGGCAGCAGATGGCGGCAATCCCCAAGCCTTTCACTTCCCGCGCTCCTGGCTGGAGGGAAGCTGGAATTTTTCGTTCAGCGGGTTAAAGACCGCAGTGCTGCGGGAAGTGCGACGGATGCAGGAAATGGGGCTGCCATTGCCGGTGGCTGACCTGGCGGCGAGCTTTCAACAAGCGGTGGTGGACGTGTTGGTCGGGAAAACTTTGCATGCAGCCGAGGCCCTGGGCGCGCGAGAAATCCTGGTGGCGGGTGGGGTATCTGCTAACCGGCCCCTGCGCCAGGCTTTCCTGGCACAGAAAACCTTCCCAGTTCACATTCCACATATTTCGCTCTGCACGGACAATGCTTCGATGATTGCTGCGGCGGGCTATTACCGCTATGCATTTGGACAGCGCGACGGGCTGGATATGGATGTATTGCCTAACTGGCCGCTGACTGAGACTGCCCGGCGCTAACGCCTGCCGGTTTGGACCAGATTTTCCAGGAGCAGGGCTAATTTTTCGGCCAAAATGGCGCGATTGAAATACCGTTCGATCGCCTGGCGGCCGCGCGCACCCCTGGCGCGCGCTTCAACTGGATGGTCAGCCATCCAGTGGATGGCTTGAGCCATTTTTTCCGCATCGCCTGGCGGGATGAATAACCCCGCCTGGGCTTCTTCAACTGCCTGACGGATTACGCCATCGATTGCCAGCAGCACAGGTCGCCCAGCGGCCATGTAATCGAAGACTTTATTCGGGTACACAGTGGCGTAGAGTGGGATGGGCTTGAGGATGGCGATACAGGCATCACTGGCTGCCAGTGCGGCGCTCATCGCTCGCTTGGGAACCGGCGGGATGAATACCAGGTTGGCAAGCTTCAGGCGAGCAGCCTGTTCCTGGAGGGCGGGTTTATCTTTGCCATCCCCAAGCAAGACGATCACGATTTGCGGTTGCCCGGAAAGACACTGGGCCGCCTGGAGCAAGACGCCGAGATCATTTGACAGGCCATGTGCGCCGGCATACAGGGCGATAAATTTACCTTCCAGGTGATGGGCGCGGCGGAATTCAGCGCCATTCGCGGCCGGATTAAACATCGCCGGATCGGCGCCATTGGGGACGAGGGCGACCTGGCGAGCGCCGCGCTGGTGGACATGCTCGATGAAACCGGGTGAGTTGACCAGCAACTGGTTGGCGCGGCGGTACAAGAATCTTTCGAGCCATTCTGAAAGCCGAATCAGCAGGGGATTGCGCAGGACGCCTACACCGATGGCAAACGCCGGCCACAGGTCGCGTACTTCGAACAGGAAGGGGACGCGCTTGCAGAGCGCCAGCGCCCAGGCAGTCACACCCTGGAAGATCGGCGGGGAAGTGCCCCAGACCAGGTCCACCTGGCGAATCTTTAATCCAAGCACAAAGGAAGAGATCATGAAGCTGAAGAAGCTGATGACTCGGTGGACGAAGCTTTTATGCAGCGCAGAGTAGGTGTAGGCGTGAAGAATGGTAACGCCCGGCTGGCCGGTAACTGTGGTAGGAGGGGGAGCAACAGGGCTGGCGCCTGTGCTACCAGTCAGGTAGCTGACCCGGCTGGCAATGATGGTCACCTGGTGGCCGCGTTGGACCAGGCCACGGGCCAATTCGTGGTGGCGCGTCCCCCCGGGTTCGTCCAGGGCAGCAAAGGCCTGGTGAATCAGCAAGATGTGCATCATTCACCAGGCGTCTCGGGCTCGACGAACTGGACGACCTGCTCGGGCCAACCAGTCTCAAGCGCCTGGCGGACCAGGTTGGCCAGAATGGCCGGGTAAATTACGACCTGGTCGAACAGGCTTGCCGACAGCCAGACCGGCCGGAGGCTGCCGCGTTCGGAGTCGGCCGAGCGGGTTAATTCTGCGCCGTCGCCGCTGCCAAAAACGCCCCCCAGACGCTTGACCAGGTAGTAGTAATGGGGGCGATCCTGGTAAGTGGATTCGGCTACCAGGCGCCCGATCTGGACCTCCAGGCCAAGTTCTTCTTTGACTTCGCGGGCGACAGCGGCAGGGAGAGATTCGCCGGTTTTGACATGTCCGCCAGGAAAAACATAAAAGAGTTTTCCCTGGCGACGACGCTCGATCATGGCAACTTGTTGGCCTTCGATTAATATTGCTGCTGCGCGTGCTTTCATTTTTGCCCTTCGACTTTGGCGTCACTTA
>JAYRWF010000554.1:0-6306 GCA_041918195.1 Anaerolineales bacterium | reverse complement strand
CGAACACCGATAATGTACCGGTGCCTGTCCGGTCGTTTTTCCGGACCCCGTGGTCGAGGATATGCTGCAAAAGATCCAGGTACTGCTGCATGGCCGCCTCCAGGTTTGGGGAATTCCGGTTGAATTATAGCTGATTTTGTCCGAATTACAGGATTTCTTTGGCCTGTTGGATATCTCGCTGGATCTGGGCAAGCAGCGCTTCTACGGCCGGGAATTTCATTTCGTCACGCAGGCGCTCGATGAACTCGAGTTGCAGGATCTCTCCATACAGGTCGCGCTCAAAATCCAGGATATGCGCTTCGACGCGAGCGGGCACGAGCTGATTTTCGAAGGTTGGCCGCACGCCGATATTGGTCACCGCGTTCCAGGGCTGGCCGGCGATCTTAACCCGGCAAGCATACACTCCGGCCTTTGGCAGCGCTTTCCAGGGCCAGATATCCAGGTTGACAGTCGGGATGCCGAGCTTTCGGCCACGTCCATCGCCATGGATGGTCGCTCCAGATACCTGGTAAGGCCGCCCGAGCAAACGCATTGCTTTTTGAACCAGTCCCTCTGCCAAGGCCGCCCGGACCTGGCTGGACGAGATGATTTCTCCGTCCTGCTGGATCGGTTGGAGCACGTCGAGGGTGTACTTGAACTCCTGGCCCAGCTCCTTCAGGCGCTCGACATTGCCCTCCCGGCCGCGTCCCAGGGCAAAGTCATAGCCGACAAGGATATGGCGTGGCTGCAGGCTGCGGTGGACGCGGCCCATGAATTCCCTGGCTGTCAGCCCGGCAATTTGCAGGTTGAAAGGCTCAGTGACCACCCGGTCAATGCCCAAAACTCCGAGTAGCTCGGCGCGTTCCTCGGGCGTGGATAGGTAAAAAGGCTCCTGGCGATTGCGTAGCACCATTGCCGGGTGGGGGTGAAAGGTGAGCACGACCGCCGGGTCGCCGGCGGCGTGGGCATCTTTCACCAGGCGTTGGATAATCGCCTGATGGCCGCGATGAACGCCGTCGAAGGAGCCGATTGTCAGCCAGGCGCCAGACAGGTTGACATCCTCCAGGGATCGGTCGTGCAGGGTCATCGATCTAACTCTGGGTAAGCCCAGGACCGGTTAATGTCAGGATTGGAAGAAAACTTTGCGCGGCTGCCATTCGTGGGTTTCTTCATCGACCTCGAGCAGGCCAACCAGATCGCCTTGCTGGCTGACGCCGCGCACCCAACCGCTTGCCTCTGGATCAGCTGGGATGCGGTGACCATGCCGGATCAACTCAACCTGGTCGGCATCCAGCTCCACCATCGGCCAATCCGCCAGCGCCTCGGCAGCCGGGATCAGGTGCCGATACCAGTTACCTGCATCGAAAGCTTCCTGCAGGCGGCGCAGCGGAACGGCATCTCGCAGGGTGAAGCGGCCGCTTTTGGTGCGGCGCAAGCCAACCAGGTGGGCGCCGGTGCCCAGGGCCTTACCCAGGTCGTTGGCCAGCGAGCGGACATAGGTTCCGGAAGAACAATACACATCCACCACAGCTTCGGGCGGCGCCCATTCCAGCACTTCCAGGCTGTACACGTTAATGATGCGCGGGGCCAGGTCAACTTCCTCGCCTTCGCGCGCCATCTCGTAAGCCTTGCGCCCCTTAACCTTCACTGCCGAGTAGGGTGGCGGCACCTGTTCCATCTCGCCAACGAACTTCTGTAGTTCTTCGTCAAATTTCTCTTCGTCGATACTGTCAATCGGGAAGGAGCCGGTAATATGACCATCGGCGTCGAAGGTGTCGGTCGAACTTCCCAGACGGATGGTCGCCTGGTAGCGTTTATCTGACGCAGAGACATATTCGCTCAAGCGGACTGCCGGCCCGATTAAGATGACCAGCACACCAGAAGCGCGCGGGTCGAGGGTGCCGGTATGCCCTGCACGGCGGATGCCTGTGCCGCGCCGGATCAACTGAACCACATCATGGGATGTCAGTCCGACCGGTTTATCTACTACCAATACTCCAGACACTACGTTCTTTATATTATCCTGTTCCATTGACAGCCTCACATTTTTCTAACGCTCTTGTTACCAGGCGTTCCTTTCAAGAATTATGGCTCTCGGCCATGCGACCTGCCGGATACTCGACTCCAAGTAAAACACCAGTGGCTTGCAACACACGGGTTTGGACTTCAGCCAACCGGCCGTGGACCTCTGCGCCAGCGGCAGCCGGATGCCCACCGCCGCCAAATGACTTCGCCACCGGGGTTAAATCCAACCCGGGGCGCGCTCGCCAGCTTACCTTCACTTTTCCATGACCTTGCTCAACAAACACGACAGCGATATCTATACTGGTAATTGATGAAAGTACATTGATGAGATCCGCATCGTCCCGACCGGGGTATTCCGCTGCCTTCCGATCTTGTAAGGTAAGCGCTGTCCAAACCAGCCCGTCCTTCCGTTCTATCCGGCCCAGGCCAGCCGCCCAGTATGCAATAGCTTCAAAAGATCGCAACAGCAAAGTTTTATCGAAAATCTCGGGCAGATCGATACCAAATTCTAACAAATCCGCGGCTGTCCGTAAAGCCCTGGGATTCATATTGGAGGTCCGAAAGCCGAGAGTATCAGTCACCACGCCGGTCAGCAGTGCTGCAGCGGCTGGCTGGTTGAGCTGAAATCCCATTCGGGGCAGGATCACTGCCAGCAACTCAGCGGTGGCAACCGACCCGCTATCCACCAGGTTCAGACGGGCAAAATTTTCATTGGTAATGTGATGGTCGAAGTTCAAATCTGGGCTGGGATAGCCATCCAGTACCTGGCCGACGCGCTTCAGGTCCGAGCAATCAACTGTGACAATCAAATCATAATCACCGGAGGGCCTGGTGGTGATCTTTTCGGAGCCGGTCAGGAATTTATAATTGCCTGGCAGCCCATCCGCCAGGACCAGGCTGGTTTGTTTGCCGGCGGCTTCGAGCACCAGGCCGAGACCGAGCAGCGAGCCGATCGCATCGCCATCTGGGCGAATGTGAGCGATAACCAGGATCCGGCTGGCATCGTGCAGCAACCGTCCGGCCTGCTCCAGCGCTTCACCCCACCGCTCACTCACCCTCGGTTGTCTCCTGGTCTGTTGTGGGCGCGGTGGGCAGCTCGGCCTCGCTGTGCAAAGAGGCAATCAAGCGCTCGATCCGCTCGGCTTTTTCAAAGGTTGGGTCCCAGTGAAAGCGCAGCCGGGGGAATGTGCGCAGCTCAACGCGCTGGGAAAGCTCGCGCCGCAGGTAGCCCTGGGCATGCTCCAGGCCTTCCTGGATTTCCTTGGCGCGGGTAGAACCTTCTAGCGCCGAAAAGTAGACTTCCGCGTAGCTAAGCTCGCGATCAATCTTCACATCGGTGATGGAAATCCCGGCCAAACGCGGGTCAGAAATTTCCTGGATTAGCATCGCTGAAAGCTCCTCGCGAATGCGATCAGAAATGCGATAGGCTCTTGTCTTGGATACCACGTTCAACCTCACCCTGGGCGCCTGGCCTGGGAGACCTTGAGCGATTGGGCTCACCTGCTCCCGTCTCCCGGACCCTCGCCATATTGCTTATGCCGGAGCTGCTTTCTCCACTGTGTAGGCTTCCAAAATGTCACCTACGGCATAGTTATCAAATCCTTTGAGCGACACACCGCATTCGAAGCCGGCGCGGACTTCCCGAACATCCTCTTGCAGATGCTTTAAAGAAGCGATCGAGCCTTCAAACAGGATTTCCTTATTGCGGCGCAAGCGCGCCCGGGCATTGCGGCGGATCTCACCATCCGTCACCCGGCAACCAGCGACATTGCCAAATTTAGAGATTTGGAAGACAGCCCGGATTTCGGCATGGCCAATGACCGTTTCGAAATATTCGGGTTCCAGCATCCCCTTAAGGGCTTTTTCAACATCTTCGATCAGTCGGTAAATGATTTCATACAGGCGAATTGAAACGCCCTCGGCCTCGGCCAGTCGCCGGGCAGCCGCGTCGGCCTGGACATTGAAGCCAACCACAATTGCCTTTGAAGCAGCCGCCAGCATAATATCGTTTTCGCCAATATTGCCGGTTTCCGAGTGCAGGATATTGATTTTGATTTCTTCTTTGTTCAGTTCTTTGAGAGAGTTGACCACCGGCTCCAGCGAGCCCTGAACGTCGGCTTTGACAATCAGGCGCAGTTCGCGTACCTCGCCGGCCTGGAAGCGATCAAACAATTGCTCGAGAGTCAATGCCGATTTGGGCGTCGCTACAGCTTGCTGTTCAGTCTGGGTACGCTCATAAACAATCGCCCGGGCTTCCTTATCTGACTCAACCACCTGGAACAGGTCGCCAGCCTGGGGCACATCGTTCAACCCCATCACCGCCACCGGCGTGGAAGGACCAGCTTTGTGAGTCTTGCGCCCACGATGGTCGAACATGGCGCGCAACCGGCCATAGGTATTGCCAACAACGACGACATCGCCGACGTTCAACGAGCCGTTTTGGACCAGCAAGGTCGCCAGGACGCCTTTGGCCCGGTCGCGCTCCGCCTCGATCACGGTGCCGATTGTCTTGCCTTTTGGGTTGGCCAGGATGTCGATATTGTCGGCCACCAGTAAGATGGCTTCGAGCAGGTCATCGATGCCCTTCTTCTGCTTTGCTGAAATCGGCACGATCATCGTGTCGCCGTCCCAATCCTCGGGCACCATGTTAATTTCGGCCAATTGTTGCATCACCCGTTTTTGATCCGCGTTGGGCTTATCGATTTTATTCAGGGCTACGATCATCGGAACTTTCGCCGCCTTGGCATGCGCCGCAGCTTCCTTAGTCTGTGGCATCACGCCATCGTCGGCGGCCACAACCAGGATAACAATATCAGCGCCTTGTGCGCCGCGGGCGCGCATAGCAGTAAAGGCAGCATGTCCCGGCGTGTCCAGGAAGGTGATCACCCGGCCGCTGTGTTCCACCTGATAAGCGCCGATGTGCTGGGTGATCCCACCTGCTTCGCCTTCAGCGACGTTGGTGTGCCGAATGGCATCCAGCAGGGTGGTTTTCCCGTGATCAACATGCCCCAGAATCGTCACGACTGGCGGGCGTTTGACCAGATCTTTTGGCTTTTCATTTGCAATCAGGCGTCGCCACAGGGGGATCTCGCTTTTATCCTCCTCGACATGATCTTCCGGCATCTCCATCGTGGCTTCGTAGCCCATTTCGGCTGCGACCACGGCTGCAGTGTCGAAGTCGATCTGCTGATTAATATTCGCCATCACGCCATTTTGCATCAAGATTTTGATGACTTCGATGGGACTGGCCTGGATTGCACGCGCTAATTCACGTACAACGATATTGGCAGGTAATTCGATGGGTTTCATTTTTTGCCCGTTATCGCTCATAGGTCACCTCCATAACAAACACAAGCATTTTCAGCGCCCCAACGAGCGTGGCGGGATGATTCACCGCCGGACTGGGCAGTCTGGAATGATCGATTGCGCTGCGAGCTGCTAGACCATCGCGGTGTTCTCGCTGTCAGACGTTTCTTCTGGCAGGCTATTGCTGAAAGCCTGCAGGGTTTCCCGGTCTTGTTGCGTCAGCTCGGTTTTTAGGGCATGGGCGAGCGCGCCCTTCATGCCGCGTTCCCAGCAGGAACGCTGGCTGTGCAGGTACGCGCCTCGCCCGGCTAATTTGCCCGTCGGATCGATCACAATTCCTTCTGGTCGGCGCACGATGCGAATCAGGGTTCGTTTGGATAATACCTCTCGACAACCCACGCACGTGCGATGGGGCACATGTTTTGGTTTAATCGGTTTCTTTGGCACCGAATTTCTCTTACAAAAACCTTATTCGATTACCACGAACCTTCCCAATCTTCGCGTTTACGCTTCTTCTTCACAAGCATAACGTCGGCATCGGGGTCGTACTCCACTTCCACAAATTTCTTCTTCTTCTTCTTGCCCTTCTTCTTCTGACCGCGATCGTCCTCATCCTCCTCTTCCTCTTCATCAAAAGTGCGCATGGTGAGGACGTCGGCAGGCAGGGCAAACAGGCTATCCAGTGCTTCAGCGCCTTCCTCGGCTGGCTCTCCGGCAGCAACTGGTTCGACTGCTTCGGGCGAGGCCGTTTCGGGTACCGTTGGAGCGACCACAACCTGCTCAAGAGCCGCTTCAGGCACGCCGGCTGGAACAGGTTCGACTTCGGCTTTTTCTGGCGCTTCTTCAATCGCGGGAGCTTCCACAGCTTCAGTCAACGGGGTCTCGCTTGCGGCAGGCGCCAGGCTTTCAACCGGTTCTGGTGCAGTTTCAGAAACGGAGGTCTCTGCTACTGGCGCTTCTTCGACCACTGCTGGCGCCTCTGCCGCGCGGGCCTGT
>JAYRWF010000553.1:0-3350 GCA_041918195.1 Anaerolineales bacterium | reverse complement strand
TTTTCCATACCCAGGATAACGGTCTACAGCAGGGGCCGGGCTGGCGAAATCGATCTGATCATCACTCTCTGGTAGGTAGTCCCATAACCAGCGGGTAGCTGGTTTCCAGGATAACAGGCAGAGGATTTTTCGTGGCCGGCTCACAGGGCTGATAAAGTGAATTTCTCGTGTTCGATTCGCCGCTCCAGCGCTACGCCGCGCAGACTTTTTAGGCCCATTCCTTTCAAAATCCGCCAGACCTGGTAGCGGATCGAAAGTACTGTACGGAAAGTCCATTTCAGCATTTTTGCCTGGGTCTTTCCATAATTAAGCTCGAAAAACAGCACTTTACTTTTATAGAGCTGCGCATAGGATTTGATTGAGCTTTTTCTTGAGCTGCTTCCACCAAAATGGATCACTGAGACATCTGGCAGATACCAGACTGAGGCGCCTGATTTCCAGATTCGCCAGCACCAGTCAGTCTCTTCGCTGTACAGGAAAAAATCCTCTCGGAACATACCAGCTTTCTGGATCACTTCTTGACGAATTAATATCACAGCTCCGATGATCCAATCCACTGGTTGAGGGGCTTCGGCCGCTCTGGGTGCCGGGCTGGGCGCATACCGTCCGATGACACGCTGTGCCAGGCCAGCGATGAGAAGGAATTCGGAGAGCAAAGTCGGAAACTTCGCGTAGGAGGCCTGGAAGCTTCCGTCCGGGTTGACCAATTTAACGCCTAAAGCGCCTACCTCAGCGTGCTGTTGCATAAATTCCAACATTTTGGTTAGCGTATTTTCCTCCACCAGGGTGTCGCTGTTGAGCAGCAATACCAACCGTCCGCTGGCCTGTTTGATCGCCAGGTTATTTGCCCGGGCAAAACCAAGGTTTTCCTGGTTGGCAATCCGATTTACCCCTGGAAAACGCTCTTGGAGCATTTGCAGGCTACCGTCGGTCGAGGCATTATCGACTACCCAAATCTCGAAGGGAAAGGCTGGTGGATTGGTATAAATCGAATCCAGGCAGCCTGCCAGGAGATCACAGGTATTCCAATTCACAATCACGATTGAAAGTTCCATCGTCATTTTTTATAGTGAGATTGAGTTTCTCTACTGATTGCCAGCGACTTGGGCAGCCTTCGAACGCTCATTGACCATGCGCTCAATCACCAGTAAGCCCCCCATGAACAGCCAGGCGAAAACGCTCGACCGGTAGCCAGTAATGCCAATGTTGTAAACGAAAGGGATCACCCAATCCCCAAACATCCCACTCGCCAGGGTGCCTGCTACCCCACCGAGAACGCCGATTACAAAAGCTTTCTCAAATCCCTCGGCAGCCTTATCTTTCAATTTCCAACCTAACCAGGCCACTTCACCAAAAATCCACAGGTATGCAATCAAGCCCAGAAAACCGACCTGGGCAATCAGGTCGACATATTGGTTGTGCGAATTAAAACGGACATAATAGCCCAGGATGGAGAAAAGAGGGGTGTAGTTGTAATAATTCGAAGGGCCCAGGCCCAGGATCGGGCTTACCCTGGCAATCTGGCCGAGTAAGATTTTCCAGGCTTCCTGGCGGGTGTATAGGCTGTATTGGTCTCGGGTGAAAAATTCCTGGGCAGATTCTGGGTTCAGGTAAATGAAAGCTATTCCGACGAATAAGCCAGTAAAAATCCCCAGCCGCCAATTGATGAAAAAAATGACTACCACCAGCGCTACCGATGCTGGGATCCAACCGGATGCCCATTGCCGGTTTCGCCAGCCAGCCAACAGGGTTAAGAAGGTCAATAATCCCAGCAGGAACCGGTCGCGCTGCCTTAATTGTTTATTGAAAATCGCCTGGCTGGAGCTGAGCGCAACCAGCCATAACCAGGTGACGCTTCCAGTCGAGTCCGAAACAATCAAGCGACCAATCCGGTCTCCCACCAGCAGGTTGCCCAGGATATAGAAACCCCCGATGCCGAGGAACAGCCAGACCATCCATTGCAGCCATTTTATATCGTTCATGTACTGCGATATCCAGAGGAAGGCGCCGGTAGAGAGTAAAAACAGCATCAGTCCGCCGATTTGTGCTGCTAGCGATACCTGGGTTGCAAAGGAGAACCAGGGCAGTTGCCCGGCAATGAAGGAAAGCAACGCGATGATACTGAAAGCAAAAATTGGGGCGATTACCCTGGATGGATACAGGTAAATCCGTCGCTGCAGGACCAGCATGTCCATAATCCACAGTCCGATTAAGGTGGTGATGAGTAAGATCACTGGATTGAGAGTGGTCTGAGTTCCTGTGCCGACCTCGTAACGGACTAAGAACGCGCTGATCACTAGTGGAACAACAGCCAGAATCGGCATCCGAATGAAGATCAGAGCGCCAATCAAACCGATGAGCATGAAGATAGTGTCCAGGGTCGCCCTGCGTCCAAGCAGGTAGCTGGCAGTAAGGATCAGCAGGACGAGCGATGGTCGCAGCCAGGAACTCATCTGGCGGCCAGAATAGCGCTGCTGGAGACTAAGCAGGAAGTTGGTCATCTTTCACCATATTGCGCCAGGCCAGTTTGAACGCCGCGATAGATATAACCGCCTAAGGTCCAGGTGTATAATTTTTTAAGCAATGGTTGAGGTACGCGGGGTTCCAGGAAAAGAGTGGTTTGCTCCACCAATTTCAGCATCGGCCGGCTCGAAGCGATCCGGCGCAGGATCCGTCGAGATCGGATCAGGAGTGAGTTTTGGGCACATGAAGGTAGCATATCTCGAAACATGGGCAAGCTGTCTTGGATTGGATGCACCTGGAACAGGCGTACGGCTGAAGCTCCAGCCCGCTCCAGGCGTTGGGCTGCGGCTTTCATGCTTTGAGCCGCATAATCCCAGTGTTCCGCTTTAGCGGTAGATGATAAGACGATCCGGAATCCGGCTTGGCTGGCGCGCCAGCCAAAATCAACATCATCCCAATTCGGCCAGCCGCCCGTTGGATCTTGGAACATTCCCAAGTCAAAGAAATCCTGCCGCCGGATCGCCAGTAGCCCAGTCTTGCAGAAGGGAAACTGGATTTCCGTATCCCGGTCGGGCAACGGTTCGTTGAAGGCGCGGGCAAAAGAAGAATTGCGCAGGATTTCTTCGGGCAGCAGCAGGGCGCCGTTAAGAATTGTTTTCTCGGCTGATAATACCGCTTGATAGAGCCTGGTCAGACAGTCGGGTCTTGGGCAGATATCGTCATCCAGGAATACCAACACCTGGCCCTGGCTGTATTGGGCTCCCAGGTTGCGCGCCTGGGTTGGGCCCTGCCGATCCTGGTGCAGCAGGGTAATTCGAAAAGGATGTTCGGCCGAGCGGATCGGCTCCGGCGAGCCGTCATCGACCAGGATCACTTCAAACGACTCG
>JAYRWF010000552.1:0-1664 GCA_041918195.1 Anaerolineales bacterium | reverse complement strand
GTGCTGCCGCAGCCCCAGCCCAGCTCCTCGACCGCAATAGCTGCGCTGATTGCGTCCACGCCAGCTCCGCCATATTCTTCGGGGATGTTTAATCCCAGCAGCCCAAGCGGGCCCATTTTACGTACAGCTTCCCAGTTGAAACTGGCTTCTTCATCGACCCATTGGGCCTTTGGTTTTATCTGGCGGGCGACAAAATCGTGGACAGTGGCTTGCCAATAGCGTTGTTCTTCGGTAAGATCAAAGTTCATGCTGCCTCCAATGGCGGGTTGAAGGGGTCGCTTCCCTCGTGTAACAGGTACTCGGATTGGTTAGGGTTCAGTACAAGCATCCAGCCGGAGGCTTCCCAGACTGTAACGGTCATCGCCCTGGGTGGCGAAGACGCGCAACCGGGTGAAACCGGCCTGGCTGGCCTGGTCAGGGGTCTCCAGGCAAGTCGTCTGCAGGCCGGATCGGCTGGATTGGGCAGGTAACCGCTGTCGGGCGATCTCCTGGTTTTCGTCCAGGTAAACTACCTGATAAGCATTGTCTCCATCCAGGCTGAGCTCGATTTGCTTTGCCCAGGAGCGCTGGTTAAGCACAATTTCAATCCCGCTTTCACCAAAAATAAAATTATCCCCCGCATCCCAGGCGCTGCCATGCCCCTTAGCCTGGTCAATCTGGCTTAACTGAACCAGAACAAGCTTGGGGTAACGGTAAGAGTCAAAGTCGATCAACCCATCATACTGGCCGCTGTTTAATTTCCAAATGGCTGCCAGCCGTAGTGGGTCTATCAGTTTTCCCTGGATGACCAGCAATAGTGCATCATAATACTTTGCCAGGTTGGAATCCGCCAGTTGGTTAATCCGGCTGCGTATGCTCTCAAGATAGCCTGCAGGCAGGGTGCGTTGAAAATGGCCGATCCGCCATTGGTCAACTCGCCGGGCGGGCAGGCGAGCCAGCAGGGCATCGCCCAGGGCCAGCTCATCCACCACGTGAACCTGTGGCCCAGCGTAATACCCGAACATGCCGACCGTGATTCGCCTGGTGACGGCAGGACCTGCCTGCCGAGCAGCCACGCCGTCTTCAGCGTAGGGGTGCGCCGGCCGGCCGCTTTGGCGATCGATCCGCAATAGTCCAGTGCTCCAGGCGTAGTAGCGTCGTTCATTACTGATTTTCTGGTCGTTGACCATGGCGCTGCGCTCCCTGGCGCTCAGGTCCACTTCTCGAAAGTTGAATGTAGGGGTTGGCGATAGCAGGCCAAGTAGCAAGACCATGCTGAACAAAAGTCCCAGTCCATACTTGGGGAGCTGGGATAAATCCAAGCGGGCAATAATCAACAGGCTGCAGAGGTAAGGAGCAGCCAGAAAACGCCCGCTCATGAAATCGCCGCCGATCTGGATAACATAGGCAAGGTAAAGTCCCGCGCCAATGGCGATCATCAGGCTGCGCCTATCTCTAGCAATCAGGGCCAGGAATAAGCCGGCGCCCAGCAATGCCAGGGTGATCGGGTCTACCTGGATCGAGTCAATCAGGTAGCGCAGGCCTTGTGTCGCCAGTTCGATTTGATTGATTCCAGTGTTCAGCTTGGCATAGGCCGTGTTTGGAAAAGGAAAACCATAATAAAGCAGTGAAAACAACTCCCAGGCGACCAGGGGTAACTGCCCGGCCAATGCCGCCAGCCAGGC
>JAYRWF010000551.1:0-1822 GCA_041918195.1 Anaerolineales bacterium | reverse complement strand
TCCTGGAAGCAGTCCTGGACTGCCTGGCGGTCCTCGACCTGCTCGACCAGGAACTTGATCGTCAGCCAGGTCTGGTTATTAAATGCGGCGAGCTGCCAGCGCGGCAGCAGGAAAGAGGCATCTGGGAAGGCCTTCCAAACCTGGTCTTCAATAGGACGGGGTTGGAAAGCAAAGCTGCCGAACCAGAACGGCCCGGCTTCCAGCGGCGCTTCTGGGTTGAGCGGGTAATAGCGGGCAGCCATCAGGCGGGCCTGCTCTTGGATGGCGTGGAAGCGGTCCGTGCCCCAATCGGTCAGCTCGGCCGCCTTGCCCCAGCCCAGCAGGCTGATCGACGGCGAGCCGCCCAGGGCGCGCTGGCTGGACCAGTAAAAGCGTTCCTGCCCTTCCACCTTTTCCAGGATGGAATGCAGGTCAACCTGCGGCCAGGCCAGGCTGCAGCTTAGCCACAGCGGGCGATCGTACGGCAGGCGCTCGAACTGCGCATTGGGAAAGAGCGCCGGCTTGGAAAGCGCCGGGTTGGAAATCATCATGCCGGATGCTCCGCCTGGCTCTTCTTGATTGCACCGATGCGCTCCTCGCTCACACCCACGCTGCGCAGCAGCATCACCTGCAGGGTGGGGAAGATGCGCGACGGTTCCGGTTGGCCGGTGCGCACCCAGCGGATGACCAGGTCGTAAATCGCGCCCATCCAAACATAAGCGGCTACCTCGGTGTCGATCGGTGGCAGGTCGCCTTCCTGGACGGCGTCGTCGAGCTGTTTTTGGATCAGCCCGGCAAAGCGGGTGTGGATTTCGATCTGTTTGTTCTCAAAAGCCACTCCCAGCCCGGCGGCCTGGACCAGGAAGACCTTGGCCAGGCTGCGGTACTGCTCGAAGGTATTCAGGCAGATGCTCAACGCCAGGCTGACCCGCTCGACGCCGTGAGCCTGTTCGCTCATCGCCTTATCCAGCCGGCCGGCCAGCAAGTTGGCGAATTTATCGACAATCGCCAGGAAAATATCCTGCTTGCTGGGGAAGTAAAAATAGACCGCCCCTTTGGAAGTCTTGGAAGCGTCCACGATTTCGTCGACGCGCGTGTCGTGATAGCCTTTTTGAGCGAAGACGTCGATTGCCGCGTCGAGAATTTTCTGTTGGGTATCGGAAGGTGTATTCATGCCTTTAATTTCCTGCTATACCAGACTGGCTAGACCGACCCGTCGGTCTATAGCACCCCTATTTTACTCATTTCCCGGTTTTAATCAATAGGCCTGTGGTATAAGTTAATCGTTGTTTCATCCTGGAAAAGCGAGGTAAACGTGAACTCATTCCAAACCTGGCCTGCCCGCCAGGCTGGTCCAGAAGGCCAACCGGTTGTGGTTGGGTTGCACGGCTTCATGGGTTCCGCCCTGGACTGGCGCGAGTTAGAGGAGAGCCTGGAGGGCGGGTATCGTTGTATTTTCCCCGACTTGCCAGGCCACGGGCAAAACCAGGCCGGACTGTCCGCTCGGCCGCTCAGCCTGCCCACCTGGGCGAGCGGGCTTGCGCGCACCTTCGATCGGCTGGGTGTCCCGCCAGCGCACCTGGTGGGCTACTCGTTGGGTGGCCGCCTGGCGCTCCATTTTGCGCGCCAGTACCCGGAGCGGGTGCGCTCGCTGGTGCTGGAAAGCGCCAGCCCAGGTCTATCGGGACGGGTGGAGCGGCGGCTCCGCCGGCAGGAAGACGATCGCCGGGCGGAGCAAATCCGCCTGGCTGGAATGGAGAAATTCTTGGAAGACTGGTACCGGATGCCGCTGTTTGCCGCCCTGCAGCGCCAGCCCGAGCTGTTAGCCGCCTTGCAGCACAGC
>JAYRWF010000550.1:0-9037 GCA_041918195.1 Anaerolineales bacterium | reverse complement strand
AGTTTTATAAGTAGTTGAGCTCGTGAGCTTCTCGTTTTAATTGATCGCGAAACTCTGGGTCGGCGATTTGGATCAACGCCTGGCTTCGTTGGCGAATGCTTTTTCCATAAAGGTCTGCAATGCCGTATTCGGTGACGATATAGCGGACGTGATTGCGGGATGTGACCACACCAGCGCCAGGTTTCAGCATCGGGACGATCCGGCTGATCTTCTGTCCATTGCGCAGGGTCGTCGTGCTGGGCAGGGCGATAATCGGTACGCCGCCTTTTGAGCGCGAAGCACCGTAGATGAAATCAAGTTGACCGCCAACTCCACTATAAAGTTTTGGCCCAATGCTGTCCGCACACACCTGCCCGGTCAGGTCAACCTCGATCGCTGAGTTAATCGCCACCTGGCGCTCGTTTTGCGCAATCACAAATGGGTCGTTGACATATTCGGTTGGGTGCAACTCAATCAGCGGGTTATCATCCGACCATTGGTATAGTCTCCGGGTGCCGATGATAAAACCAGCCAGGATTTTTCCAGTGTGGAGTGTTTTGCGGGCATTGGTCAGGATGCCGGCTTCTACCAGGTCGATCACGCCATCCGAGAAGAGTTCCGAATGGATACCCAGGTCGCGTTTGTTATACAAATATTTTAGAATCGCATCTGGAATTGCTCCGATACCCATTTGCATGGTTGCGCCATCCGGGATCAGGTCAACAATAAACGTAGCAATCCGGTCGATCGTCTCGTTTGGCCCTTCCTCGCCCATCGCCATCTCTGGCAGTGGGTAATTTACGGGGATAATGTGATGGATCCGGCTGACGTGGATGAACGAATCGCCCAGGGTGCGGGGCATTTGTTCGTTGACTTCTGCAATGATTACTCGAGCAGATTCGGCTGGTGATTTGGTCAGGCCGACTTCGACCCCCAGGCTGCAGAAGCCATGTTCATCGGGTGGGGAGACATGGATCAAGGCTACATCCACAGGTAACACCCCGCGCTTGAACAGGAGCGGAAATTCGGATAGTAAGACCGGTGTAAAATCCGCCCGGCCTTCTTGCACCGCTTTGCGGATGTTCCCGCTGATGAACATCGTATTTACCCGCAGATGACCTTCCATTTCCGGCGCTACGTAATCTGCCGGGCCAACCGTGAGCGCCTGGCAAATTTCAACATCCTGCAGGGCTGGTGCGTAATCGACCAGGGCTTTTAATAATTGTTGCGGCGTCGAACAGTTGCCGGTTAGAAACACCCGGTTGCCAGATTGAATCGTACAAATGGCATCTTCGGCAGTGGTCAGGCGAGATTGATAGATCTTATTGGTGCTCATAGGCTCACTCCAACTGCGCCAGAGGCGAGAAGCGCGCCACGTGTTTGATGTCTCCCCGGTAGGTGCAGATGCCATGTTCCAGGGAAGGATCGTTCAAGACTGCAACATCCAAACCTTTATTGCAGATTGCTTCGATATACGGGAAGGCCGCATTGAGGAAGGCATAGGTTGCCGTGCGGGCTACTACGCTGGGCATGTTTGGCACGCAGTAGTGGATCATCCCTTCTTCGACATAGGTGGGATGTTCATGAGTCGTTGGGCGGGAGGTTTCGATACAGCCGCCCTCATCGATGCTGATATCCATAACGACCGAGCGGGGTTTCATCGAGCGCACCATCTCACGCGTGATCACCGTTGGCGGGTGCTGGTCTGGGACCAGGATCGCTCCGACGGCAATGTCGGCATACGCCATCGAGCGGGCGATGTTGACCGGGTTTGCCATGGCTGTCACCACTCCCGGGCAGTGCTCATAAAGCATCTGCAGGGCGTTCAGGTCGGTATCCAGGACAGTCACATGTGCGCCCATCCCGAGAAATGCTTTGGTGGCGCAGGTGCCGACTGTGCCAGCGCCGACGATCACTACCTCCGCAGGTGGCACGCCCGGAACACCGCCAATCAGCACGCCCTTACCACCGGAGTTGTTCTGTAAAAGGCGCGCCCCAATCTGGGCGGCGAGTCTGCCGCCAATCTGGCTGAGTGGCCGGCGGATCGGCACCGAGCCATCCGGCAGGGTAATTTGTTCGTAAGCTACGGAGGTAATCGAATTTTTCAGCAGTGCGTCAATTTTATCTTTTCGAGCAGAGCCCAGATGCAACAGGCCGGCAATTGTTGCGCCGTGTCTCAGCCATTCAATTTCTTCGAGCATTGGCCGGGCAACTTTGAGCAGTAGATCGGCGCGGCCAAACACCTCATGGGGTGAGTAGGCGATTTTTCCGCCAGCTTGCTCGTACTCCTTGTCACTGAAGCCAGCGCCCAGGCCGGCATCATGCTCAATGTAGCAGGTATGGCCTTGCTTGACCAGCATTTGCACTCCAGCTGGAGTCATGCCAACTCGGTATTCAAAAGGTCGCCGTTCTTTTGGAATGCCGATATTCATGGTTTCACCTCTTTATAAGATCAAGGGATCAGGTCAGCAGTACTTCTCGGATTCTTGGCAGAGCCCAATCAATCGTCTCGCGATCGATGATCAGGGGTGGAGCGATGCGAATAATGTGTTGGTGGGTTTCTTTTGCCAGGATGCCTTGCGCTTTCAGCGCTTCCGTAAACCGGCGAGCACCGCCGGCGTGAGGGTGGAGCTCAACGCCGATCAACAATCCTTTCCCGCGCACCTCCTTGATATACGGACTGGGTATTTCGCATAGCTGTTCGATCAGGTATTCGCCCATGGCAGCCGCGTTTTCAATTAAGCCTTCTTCGGTTAAGACGCTCAGCGCGGCGCGCGCAATGGCTGCGCCGAGCGGGTTGCCCCCAAAGGTCGATCCATGTTCTCCTGGCTGGAATAGGCCAAGCAGTTCGGTGCTGCTCAGCACCGCTGAAACTGGATAAAAGCCGCCGGAGAGCGCTTTTCCTATCACCAGGATATCCGGCCGGACGTTTTCATGGTCACAGGCAAATCGTTTGCCCGTCCGGCCCAGGCCAGTCTGGATTTCGTCTGCGATCAGCAGGACCTGGTGCCGGTCGCAGATCTCGCGTAGTTGGCGGAGATAGCCCTCAGGCGGGACGATCACCCCGGCTTCGCCCTGGATTGGTTCAACCGAGATGGCCGCGGTGTTGGGCGTGATCGCCCGCTCAGCTGCCTCGGCATCGCCATATGGGAGGCTGATGAAACCTGGGGTGAACGGTCCAAAATCGTTCCGGTAGAGCGGTTCGGTTGAAAACGAGACTACCGTGATCGTGCGCCCCTGGAAATTGTTTTCGAAGGTAATGATTTCTGCCTGGTGGCGCGGAATTCCTTTCACCCGGTAGGCCCATTTTCGGGCCAGCTTCAGTGAAGTCTCAACGGCTTCAACGCCGGTGTTCATCGGAAGGGCCATCGGATAACCGCTAAATTCCGCTAGCTCCTGGTAGAAAAGGGGAAGTTGTTCGTTACGAAAGGCGCGCGAGGTCAGGGTAAGCTGTGAAGCCTGCTCGACCATGGCCTGGAGAATTTTTGGATGGACATGTCCCTGGTTCAGGGCTGAGTAAGCGCTCAGGCAATCCAGGTAACGGTTACCATCAACATCGAAAACCCATACTCCTTCGCCACGCGTCAAAACTACATCGAGCGGATGGTAATTGTGAGCGCCATAACGTTCTTCGATGTCGATAAAGTCCTGGGATCTCATCACCTTAGGGCATCCTGTTTTTATCAGTATAACACAGGACTTGAAACGGGCCTAATCTCTTAAAAGTGAACAGTTGGATTAATATTGCAGATTCCTAACAATTATTGTCACTAATGCTATAATCTGGTTAACGACGCGAATTATGGACCCCCAGTCACAACCTTTCACGGAGCAAATTGAGCAGATTCGCCTGGCCAGCGGATCGTCTTGGGCTGCTTGTCTTTCTCTTGGCGAGAATGGCTGGCGAATTTCCAGCTCCACCCGCCTGGCCAAGGCGCGCCGGCAGGCGATCGAAACCTTCCTCCAGGAGCCTGGCGCTTCGGGTTGGCTCTCGGGTGCTTTGCAAAGCGGTCGGGTTCGCTCGCGCAGTCTTGAAGCGGCCAGCATCCCGCTCGGCTGCCGGCGGGTATTCGCCTTCCCCGGCCCTGGTCGCCGATCGGTCCTGTTGGTAGGTGCAGATGGGTTAAGCTCGGAAAACCAGGCCTTTTATCGCATCCTGGTTTTGGGCGCTCCCGGAGTGGCCATGGAATCGGGTTTGCTTACTCCGCCAACCCTTGCATCAGAAAGTGACCCAGCCACTGGGCAGGTTTCCACCTACGATACTGTCCTGGTTGAGTTGGCTAAGGCTGCGGCTTGTGTTGAAGATACGGCAGAGATCGCCATGCTGGTGATAGAGAAGCTGTGCTCTCTATTTAAAACCGACCGGGCTTCAGTGCTCCTCTTAAGCGCAGATGGCAAGCGCCTGCGCGAGTATGCCAGCCAGTCTGGCTTCTATCCTCTGGTTCTGCCTGTTGCTGAAAGCCTGGCAGGTTGGGTAGTGGAGGTAGGCAGAAGCTTGCGCTACGGCCGCATCGAAGAAATCCCTCGCTACTATGATGACCCGAAGGGCACGAATTCGGTCCTGGCTGCGCCGCTTAAAAATCGCAACCAGGTAATCGGCGTGCTGATGGTCGAGAGCCCGAACTTGGATTTCTATTCCCCGAATGATGAAGACATGCTCCAGGTGGTCGCTAGCATTCTGTCTGGGGTGATGATCAATCTTGACTTCTACAAGGAAACACGCCAGCGGCAGCGCAACTTGGAATTGATCCACCAGGTCCTCGAACGGGTAGTTGGGATGAACGACGAAGCCCAAATCGCCCAGACCACTGCCGAGTTGATGGCGGAATATTTTGGCTATGAATTTTCCCTGATTTTGGTCTCTGACCCGTCAGGCCAGAACCTGGTTAATCTGGGGGTCAGTGGAACCAAGGCCAGTTTAATCGAACGAGGCTATGCCTATTCGATCGAGCAGGGCATTACTGGCCGGGTGTATCGCAGTGGAATGAGTTATTTTTCAAACGATGTCAGCCAGGATCCCGGTTACCTGCCAATTCCGGGTTGGGAGGGCGGCTCCGAAATCTGCGTCCCCTTGCGGGATGGTGAGCGGGTGTTTGGCGTGATCAACCTGGAAAATTCGCACAAACACGCTTTCCTTGAAAGCGACCAAATCCTGGTGGAGACCCTGGCGGGCATTCTTTCAAGCCTGATGACGGATGCCAGGCGTTACCAGGCGTTGCGTCGCAACCTGACTCAATTGCAAGCGATCCGGGAAACTGCTCTGGATATAGTCGCCGATCTGGATTTGGATACCCTGTTGAAACGCATTGTCCACCGTGCGCGGGAGTTGGTCCACGCTCGTGGGGCTGAGATCGGCTTGTTGGATGAAGATCAACCTGGGGTGCGGGTCCAGACCTCCGAAAATCCCTGGTATGATTTTACTGGACATTTCATCCCGCTGGGAAAAGGGGTCGCCGGCCAGGTCATGCTCCACGGACATTCGTTGCGCGTGGCGGATTATAATGCTTGGAGCGAAAGGCTGTGGCCGGGTACACAGGTGGAGTTCAAATCAGCGGCCGGGATTCCGCTCCTGCTCAAAGGCCAGGTGATCGGCACCCTGGTGGTGATGGACGATCACCCAGACCGCGAGTTCACCGAGGCCGATATTGAAACCCTGGAATTGATCGCTCGCAATATCTCCCTGGCGATCCAAAACGCCCGCCTGTATCGTGAGTTGCAGGAACGAATGGATGCCTTGCGCCAGGCGGAAAATCGGCTGGTCCAATCGGAGCGAATTGCCGTTGCCGGGCGGCTGACCGCTTCGATTGCGCATGAAATCAATAACCCGCTCCAGGCGCTCCAAAATTGTCTCTACCTGGCGGACCGGAATGACCTGTCGTCTGCCAACCGCCAAAAATACCTGTCTATGGCGCGCACTGAAATGGAGCGCCTGGCCTCTACTGTCCAGCGGATGCTCGACTTTTACCGGCCAGGGGTGCGCGATCGTCAGGCGACCGATGTTAACCAGTTGATCACTCGTATCATTTCCCTGGTGGAACCACAATTGACCCGTAATAAAATTCAAGTTACCACCGAGTTAGCCCAGGACCTGCCGAAGGTGATGGTGGTGCCTAGCCAGATCCAGCAGGTGCTGTTAAACCTGATTTTGAATTCTATGGAGGCCATGCCCAAGGGCGGGCTGATCTCCTTCCAAACACAGCTTTGTGAATCGATCACGCCAACCCGGCGGAAGAGCCGCAAACCCACCCGCCCGGTGGGGGTCGAAATCCTGCTCACTGATTCGGGTCCTGGAATTTCACCCGCTGAACGCGAGCGGATCTTTGAACCATTCTACAGCTCGAAAGACAGCGGCTTGGGCCTGGGGCTTTCGGTCAGTTATGGGATTATCCAGGCGCATGGGGGAATGCTGAGCGTTGTTTCAAAACCACAACCCGGTGCATGTTTCCGGATCGCCTTGCCTGAGGAGTATCGCCATGAAATCCAAAATATTAGTGGTTGACGATGAAGAAATCGTCCGCAATTCACTCGAAGAAATCTTGAAGCTGGAAGGTTATGAAGTCAAAACTGAGGTTAATGGAGCCGGAGCCCTGCAATTGGTCCAGGCTGAAAATTTCGACTTGCTTCTCTTGGATTTAAAAATGCCAGGCATGGATGGTATCGAGGTGATTCGCTCCATGAACCGCCTGGCCCCGGATACAAAAATCATCTTACTCACTGGTCATGGCTCGCTTGAATCGGCAATTGAGGCCCTCCGGCTGGGAGCCCACGATTACTTATTAAAACCGGCTTCGTCGAGTGAAATTCTGAGCAGCGTGGCGCGTGCCCTGGCTCGACGGGCTGAACAGCAACAGCGCCGGATGTTGCTGGAACAATTGGATGCCTCGCTCCAGCGGCTGAAAGAATCCGAAGGCCTGGAGTCGACTCAGGCGGCTGAGACACAGACCATCACCCTGGAAAATGGCGTGCTGATTGACCTGGCCAGGCGTGAGATCTGGCGCGGCAATACGCATATCTCCCTGACTCCTACCGAAGGTAAGTTGATGAAGGTGCTCTTGGATCACCGTAGCCAGGTGCTCTCTCATCGCGACCTGGTTCTGATGGTGCAGGGTTATGAAACCAGCGATTGGGAGGCTCCTGAGGTCCTGCGCCCGCTGGTCAGCCGCCTGCGGCGTAAGTTGGCTGTCTTCCCGAATGGAGAAAACTGGATCACCAATGTGCGCGGAACCGGCTACGTTTTTGAGATTTAGTTGCGCTGGTAGAAGACGAGCAGGGTGCTGCCGTATTGGCGCTGGTCGAAGGCGACCAGGTGGCGTAACTCCACTTCGCTGAATTCGACCGGATGAATCTGGACGATCACCCAGGCATCCTCGCTCAGCCATTCCGGGTGACCATCCAGGCTCAGGATCGCCCGTTTCCACATTTCCTTATATTGAGGCGGTGCAATATACACATAGTCGAACTGGACATCGACGGGACGTTCCAGGTAGGCAAACGCGTCCGTCAGCAGAACCTCCGCCCGTCCACCTGTGGCTGGTTCAGCCACCCCGGTACTGGCCAGGTTTTCACGGATCGTTCGCACCGCGGCTTGGGCTTTATCGCAAAACCGAACTTGCTGGGCTCCCCGGCTGAGGGCTTCGATACCCACGCTGCCAGTACCGGCGAATAGATCTAGAAAGTGCGCTTGTTCGATATCTCCGCCGATAATGTTGAATAAGGATTCCTTGGTGCGATCGGTGATTGGACGCGTGGTGTCGCCCGGCACCGATTTTAATCGTCGCCCTCGCGCCTTCCCGCCGATAACTCGAAGTGTTCCCATTTTGCTAAACTGCGTGTAGTCGACTATGACGATCCGGCTGTTTCGACGCTGCGCCGGGCGGCGATCAGGTTGCCATACGGGGCGGTGATCGGTGTCACGCAGCCGGTACCCAGGATGAAGCGCTTCCCGCCGGTGGCTTCAATCGCCTGGCGTGCTTCAGCCAGGATTGCTGCCCGGTCGCCCAGTACCATCGTCCGATCACGCTGTAACCCGCCGCACAACCCGCCGGAATAGAGCGCTTGCGCCTCCTGTAAAGAGGGAAAGGTCTCGCGATCGTGCCAATTGATCACCTGGACCGGATAGTGCGAGACGGCCTCGAACATCACCTGGCTGCCATGTAAGTGGACCATATTCAACCACAAGCCACCGGCCGCTTCCAGCACCTCCCGGTCATAGCGTTCGCCAAACTCAGAAAATTCCGTCTCCGAGAGTAGTCCATATTGAGCGTGTTGGACGGCATAGAAAATCCCGGCGATCCCGCTGTTACGCGCAGCCCGGACAAACGCCGCGCTCGTCTCAGCGATCCGGGCCAGCCCGGCGTGGACTGCCTGCGGGTAGCGCCGCAAGTGGGCCAGCAGCGCCTCGCCGCCCACCAGGTTCTTGGCCTGGGCCAGCGGGCTGAAGATCGTTTGCAATACCGGGGTTTCATCGCCCAGTTCGCTGGTGATCATTTTCAAGCACTCGATTTGTGCGCCCAGGTAACCTGCCTCAGGATCCAGCCGGGTCAGGCGTTCCCAATCTTCCGGCTTTTCGATGACGCGCCGGGTATAGCTGCGAGTGCCTTCATCGGCGCCTTGCCAGCTATCACGTGCCCCCCAATCTTTCAAACAAAACGAGGACGCCGGGGTGACTTTCACCAGGTCAAAATCGAAGTTCTGCTGGTAGTTCAAGGTTGCTGCCGCCAACCCGGCTGGGGTCTGGTCATCGACGGGAAAATGCCGCCACAGGGCGACAGGGACCCGGTCGAGGCTGCGGCCGGACAGGCAGTCTTCAAGGCGTTGGCGGTGGGTGATCATCTGTTTCACCTCGTTACGGGTTGGGATTTTGGAAGCGTGCTTTGCGCAGCGCCTGGCGCTGCGCTCCGGTTTCCAGGCGTAAACGCTGAGTTTCATTTTCTGGGATCAAGCTGGGCACCGGACTGGGTTGACCGGCTTCATCCAGCGCCACATAGACCAGGTAAGCGGTATTGGTGTGCCAGCGTTCTCCGGTGATCGGATTCTCGGCCAGCACCTGGACTTCGGT
>JAYRWF010000549.1:0-7454 GCA_041918195.1 Anaerolineales bacterium | reverse complement strand
AGATAAACCCCTTTGGACGTTCGACCATCGCACAAGACGGTTCACTTTATTTCCTGCGATCAACCGAGAGTGGCATCGAAGTCCGCTTCGTCAAGGCGCCTTGATTGTGTTCTGTATTGGGGCCAACCAAATCGATGATGAATATCTATTAAACCACAAACCCCCATCCCTGGGGGTTTGTGAGTGGACCTGGAGGGATTCGAACCCTCGGCCTCGCCAGTGCGATTGAAGCCAATAGGCTATCCATAGTGTCCATATGTCAGCAAGCGTGATATAAGTACTCAAAACAGGATTCTGGAAAGTCCCCTGAACGAGTTTTAGAATCGGCAACAACGCGCCACTTTTGCGACGGTTTTTTCTGCGAATCGGGGATTTTGTTAAGGTTGCTTTTGAATGGGGGTCACCTCCTCGAGTAAGCAAACTCAGCCCTGAGCACGGTTGATGGCGAGCGGCAAGTTAAGCAGCGTGTTTTCCTGATCGGGAGCGCTGCGCCAGGATCAGGATATGTTCCGGCGGGAAATCTACCTGCGGGGTGCAAATTTGCACCAGGCGGCTCCATTTTTCGCTGTTGACCGTCAGCGTGCGCAGCTCAACGATCTGCAAGCCCTGGCGGGCGAAGGCGGCGCGGAATTCGGCTTCGGTGAAATACTGGTAGCTTTCTTTTTGCTCGGTTTGCCAGAGCGGCTTGCGCAGGAAAATCGACTTGGTGATATAGCGGGTGAAGTCGCGGCGTGAAAGCACGATCTCCAGCCGGTCGCCGGTTTCGTGGTAGGTGATGCGAAAAGGCTGGTATTGGCTGGCAAAGCGCTCGAAATCCTGGCGGATGGCAAGATCCTGGAAGCGGATGTGCAGCCGCTCCTGTGGGTCAGAGGGCGGCTCCAGCCCGTCGAAAAGAACCAGCCAGCCTCCGGACGCGAGGCAGGCTGCGGCAGCGCCCAGGGCGGCCTCAACCCGCTGTTTGCCGATTTGTTCATCCACTTCACCCAACTCGGCTGAATAGCTGGCCGAAAAGACTTCGTGCAGCGCATTGACCAGGAGCAGCACATCGTATTCGCCCAGCTCGCCCAGCAAGGCCGGGTCGGTAAAATCACCTTCAACGAAGCGCCAGAAGGGGTAATCCTTGCGGCAGCGGGCCAGCGAGCGGGCGTTGTAATCGACTCCGACCACGCAGCCGCCGGCGCATAATTGGGCGTGGGCATCCACCAGTGGGCCAATGACCTGCCCCTCGCCACAGCCCAGCTCTAGCACGCGCAGCGGGTGTCCAGCCTGCTGCGCCAGTTGGCGGATCAATTTGGAGCCGGCCAGGATGGCCTCGCGCTTGCCCAGGTTTTCCATCTCCTGCAAGCGCTTCTCCCAGTAAAAATCCCAAAAAGCTGCGTCTTCAGCCAAAGGCTAATCAATGATCGAGGTCAAGAACGCTTCTCCATCCGGGTTCGACACCGCATTCGCCAACCCGATGATGTAGCGCACAAACTCCAGCGTCAGCGCGAAATCTTGCGGGTCGGCAGGCTGGCGCACCGAGATCGCCGGGTCAGGTCGCCCATCCCAGGAACGGTCAATCAGGCCGGCCCAGCGCACTGCGAGGCTGGCTTTGGCCCAGTCTGCCCCAGTGCGCTTGGAGCCGATGCTGCCTGCACCGAGGTCGTGCAGCATGCGGCAGTAGCTGAGGACGATGAAGGATTGGTAGAAACGGTTCTGGTATGGCTCGGGATGATCCAGGATTTGCTGCCCCCAGTCGTTGATGGTGGTCAGGATATCGCCGCGCAGCGTCTTGACCGGGATGGGGTCGATCAGGGCGGCCGGGGCCGGACCGACCAGGGGAATGCCGCGCTCGCGCACTGTCCAGCGCACGACGACGGTATTGCAATGATTCGATTGAACCAGCGCCCGGCTGCCATTGTCCAGGTACCAGAGCAGCTTGCCGGCCTGGGCGCAGTCCTTCAGTACGGCCCGCGGGAAATACGAGCCTTCCAGGTGCTGGGCCCATTTGCATTCGAGATTGTAGATCCGCTCGTGCATGGCTTGCAGAGCCTGCACCTGGGCTGCGGACAACTCTTCTTCGATGGCGATGGTGAAATCCACGTCGGAGTGGCGGTCGAAATCGCCCACGCCGAAGGAGCCTTGCAAATAGGCAGCGACGAAAGCCGGGCCGAGGGTCGCCTGGACGCTGGTTACCAGTTCCTGCAAGACAGCGTTGAGATCAGGGTAGGGGGTGGGGCCCATTTGGGTTCCCACCTAAAACTCCAGCGCCTTATGCCGCACGATCACGCTCTCGACCAGCCCGATCCCCAACAAGGCCGAGAGCAGCGAACTGCCCCCGTAACTGATAAATGGAAAAGTCAATCCGGTGGCTGGCATCAGGTTCAGGTTCACCCCAGCATTCACAATCGCCTGGAAGGCCAGCATCGCCGCTACCCCATAACAGATCAACGCCCCGTAAGAATCGCGCGCCAGCCGGGCAGTGCGCAAGATCCGGTAAATGACAAATACAAACACCACCAGCACCGCCGCCACCCCCACAAAGCCAAATTCCTGTGCCATCGAAGAGAAGATAAAATCCGACCAGCGCACTTTCAAGAAACGCAGTTGCACCTGGCTGCCGTGGCCGTAGCCCTGGCCAAACCAGCCGCCCGAGCCGATGGCGATCAACGCTTGCTGGATATTGTAAGTTTCACCATAGCTGGCGTTCGGATCAGGGAACAAGAAGTTCAAAATTCGTCGCTGCTGGTAATCCACCAGGAATGGGAAGGCCGCCACCGGCAACACGACCGCTGCCCCGCCAAACGCCAGCAGATGCTTCCAGCTCAACCCGCTGGCAAACAGCATCGCGAACCAGATCACAAACATCACTATCGAGGTGCTCAGGTTCGGCTGGAGCAGGATCCACATCGTGATCCCGATCGTGGTGATCAAGCTGCGCGCCACGGTCCGCAGGTCGCCGATCCGCTCAATATTGCGGGCAAAGAAATTCGCCAGCACCAGGATCAGCGCCACCTTGGCTATTTCCGAAGGCTGGATCAGAATAATGCCCGTATCGAACCAGCGCGCCGAACCAAAGAAAGCCGCTCCGACGATGAACAGGGTCATCAGCAAGATAAAGGTGCCGATATACAGCGACCGGCTGAGCGAGGCCCACAGGTGATAATCGATCGCAGTCGCCCCCAACACGATCGCAAAACCGATCAAAGCAAAGATAATCTGGCGCTGGACCAGGTCCAAATCGACCAGCTCGATATTCCCGGCTACAGCAGAGCGGATCATGGTGACCCCAAAGATCACCAGCAGTGCAACCGCCCCCAGCAGCCAGAAATCAAAATGGCGCCAGGATGAACTGGATGGTCGTTGCATCCGAACTCCGCTCCGTCTAGCCGGTCTTTCGCCGGCGCGTCGCCTGCAGTGGGATATCGGCGATCAACCGCTGCTCACGCCCTTCCTGGTTCATCTCGATCCGCACTGCGCTTGGGTCGATCTCCACATGGCGGGAAATAACTGCGATCAATTCGTCTTTCAAAGCCTCCAGCACCCCCGGTGGCATGTCCGTCCGGTCATGGATCAACACCATTTTCAACCGTTCCTTAGCCTGGTCGGCGCTGTGGCTTTCACGGCCCAGCAGACGGGCAAGAAAGTTACTCATTGCGGCCTCCGGAACGGAACAGTCGCGACAGACGGCCAAAGAAACCGCCCTCGTCATCGAGATCCAGGAAAGGCACCGTCTCGCCATTCAGGCGGCGAGCGATGTTAGTAAAGGCCTGCCCGGCCTTACTCTTACCGTTCAGCACCACCGGCGTCCCGCGATTGGCTCCGGTGATAATATTCTCGTCGTCTGGCACCATCCCGAGCAGGTCGATCGCCAGCAACTCGAGCACGTCATCCACCGACAGCATCTCGCCCCGTTTCACCATCCCCGGTTTGATCCGGTTGATCACCAAACGGGCCGGGCCCTTCTCCTCGGCTTCCACCAGGCCAATAATCCGGTCGGCGTCACGCACCGCCGAGACTTCCGGGTTGGTGATCACCACCACAATATCCGCCGGGGCGACCGCGTTGCGAAAGCCACGCTCGATCCCGGCTGGCGAATCAATCAGGACCCAATCAAAATCCGGGCGCAGCTCATCGCACAGCCGGATCATATCGCTGGGCGAGACCGCGCTCTTATCGCGGGTCTGGGCAGCCGGGATCAGGTACAGCTCCGGCAAGCGCTTATCTCGGATCATTGCCTGGCGCAGCCGGCAGCGGCCTTCGATCACATCCACCAGATCGTACACAATTCGGTTTTCCAGGCCCAGGATCACGTCCAGGTTGCGCAGCCCGATATCCGCGTCGATGCAGACCACTTTGTGGCCATTAGAGGCCAGGGCTGCGCCAATATTGGCCGTAGCGGTGGTTTTACCCACCCCGCCCTTGCCTGAAGTTACGGTAACGACTTTTCCTGCCATTTTCCCTTCCTGATCTGCCACACCGTGTGGGTCTACCACTAATGTGTCTTCTTCGGATCCCATAGTTCCGCCACCACCTGTCCATCACGCAAGCGCGCCATTTCCGGCTGCGGCTTGCCCCGCCGCTGGGGGGGTACAGCGATTTTACCAGCAATCCGCAGTTGGGTCGGCGATAGATCCAGCGCGCAGATCAGCGCCTCCACATTGCCCTGCGCCCCAGCGTGCACCATTCCCCGCACCCGCCCCCAGACGATGATATCGCCTCCGGCAGTAATCTCGGCCCCCGGGTTGATGTCGCCGATCACAATTACGTGCCCGGGGTAGTGGATCGTAAACCCGGAGCGCAGCGTGCGCTGGAACAGCACCGCCTGCTCCCCACCCTGCAGGTTGGTCTCCGGCCGGGCCACGGTCAGCTCGGGGCGCGGCTTGGTAATCCGCGTCGCCAGTCCAAGGGTCTGCGCAGTCTGGATGGTAGTCGGCGATTCGCTCAACAGCGCCCACAGGCTGAGCTCGCGGTCCAGGATTTCACTCCGCAGGCGGCTCATTTCGGCCACCTTCAGCACGTGACCGCCGACATCAATCGCCAGCCGCGCCCCGCGCAGAAACTCGGACTGCTGGTCAAGCTGTTCCAGCATCACCCGCTGGACTTCTTCCCACTCGCCACCCCCCAGGGTGATCAGCAGTCCTTCACGGATGCCCTTGATCTGCACCATCTCGCTCATCGCGCTTTCCTCCACCGCTTAGCGGCTCTAGGGTTGCTGGGCTGCCGCGTCCACTGCCTTCAACTCAAAATAAGCGTCCAGCGTCCGGCGCACGATCGGACCGGCCACGCTTGAGCCTTCGGTACCATTATACACAAACGCCACCACGGCAATTTCCGGGTTCTCATACGGAGCGTATGCCACCGTCCAGGCGTGCGAAGGCCAGTTGCCATATTGGCAGCGGTTCTGGGCCTGGGCGTATTTATCACAATACTCAGCGGTGCCGGTTTTGCCAGCCGCAGCGATCGTCGCGCCTTCGAAACGATTTTTCAGCGTGCCAACCGTCACCGCCCGGCGCATCCCTTCCTGAACTTGATCAATCACCCATGGTTGAACGGTCTTCTTCTGGCCTGGGATCGGCTCGCAGCCGCGCACGGTCGTCTCGCCATATTCCTGAATCACTGCATCTTTGGTCAGGTCCCACTTTAAGTTCGGCGTGAAGGGCGAGATCTGGATGCTGCCCTCAGTCGGTTGGGCCACCACATCGCCCTCCGGCGTCCGCCAACGGTTGAGCACGTTCCCCTCGCTGTCCAGCACATCCCGGATCAGCGTCGGTTGCATGTACTTCCCGTCATTGGCGATAATCGCCGCTGAGATTAATACCTGGACCGGCGTCGCCAGGACATAGCCCTGCCCCACGCTCACCAGGTAGGTATCACCGGTAGACCAGCTCTCGGCATGCGTGATGCGCTTCCAGCGTGGATCGGGGATCAAGCCATTCTGTTCATCCGGCAAGCCGATCCCCGGCGCGGCGCCATAGCCAAGCGCCTCGGCGTATGTCTTCAGCCGGCAGATCCCCAACCCCTCGGGGACTTCATCCTTATAGCCACCGCCCAGCTTGTAAAAATAGACGTTGCTGGAATTGGCAATCCCGCCGACGAAATCAAGCTGGCCGAATCCAGCCTCGTTCCAGTCCACAAACTCACGTGCATTGCCAGGATCATTGGCATAGTATTTTTCAGTCACTTCCAGTTTGGGCGGGGTGTCGATCATTTGGTCGGGTTCTACTACCCCTTCGTTGAGCGCTCCAACGCCCGTCGCCAGTTTGAAAACCGAACCAGCCGGCAGAACGTCTCCCACCGCATGGTTCAGCAGCGGGTTGGTCGGGTCATTGATTAATTGCTCGTAATAATAGGACGGGATGAAGCGCGTCATGCGCGTGTTTTCATAGTTCGGGTACGAAACCATGGCCAGGATTTCACCCGTCTTCGGATTCATCGCCACCACTACCCCGCTCGAATAGACGATCCGTCCGAAATAGTTATTCCAGTCCTGGATTTCATTTTTCAAGATCGTCTCGGCCGCCTGCTGCAGGCGCGTATCGATCGTCAATTGCAGGCTTTCTCCGGCCTGGGGCGTGACTGGCGGCTCGATATCGGCGCGAATCACCTGGCCGGCGACGTCAATTAGCGAAACCTGCTGGCCGTTCTTCCCGGCCAGCAGCGTGTTGTATTCCAGCTCCAAACCGGCATAGCCGACCTTGTCTCGGTTCGGCACAAAACCAGCCGCCCGGTATTCGGCTTCCTGGTTGGCCGGGATCGGTCCCAGGAAGCCGATCAGGTTGGCGGTGTACGAGCCAGTCGGGTAGTCGCGGATCGGCTCAACTTCGACCGTGATCCCCGGCCAGTCGGCTGCTTTTTCCTGGATGGCCATCGCCAGTAATTGGCTGACATTACATCGAATTTTCACCGGCAGGTACGGCGAAGAAGTCTCGCCATACTCGGCGATTTGCTGGATGCCGTGATCGGAGATGCACGGCACGTACGGGTTGGTGGCCTGGTCGAGCACACCGCCGTTGACCGGCACATCAATTAAGCCTGAAAGTTCACGGAAGATTGCCTGGATCGCCCCAGGGTCATCCGGCAGATCGGCTGCAGTGACCACCACGTTGTAAGAAGCGATATTGCGGGCCAGAATCGTGCCATTGCGATCATAAATCACGCCCCGCAGCGCAGGCAGGTTGAATGTTTCCACACTGTTCTCCTGCGCTTTGGCAACCCAGGTCTCGCGCTCCACCACCTGGAGTTGCAATAAGCGGACAACAAACACGCTGAAGACCAGTCCCAGGACGATCAGGAAAGCCCAGATGCGTCCTGGCCGGATTTGGTTGTTAATAGTCGGAGTTTCCTTCATAATTTTTAAGCTTCAAGTTCTCCTGGATAGAGCCATTTCGCCAGGTCCGCCAGGATATAGTAAGTGGGAATGGCAATCACCAGGTTCAACAGGATCGCCGGTAGGGTCACCAGGTTCAGTGTCT
>JAYRWF010000548.1:0-2792 GCA_041918195.1 Anaerolineales bacterium | reverse complement strand
GGTCCTACCCGAAATGCCCAATGCTGCGCCACGACCACCCGGGGAGCCTGGCGAGCATTCGGATTGGCAGCCTGGCGATGTGATCCTGGACACCTACGAGGTCAAGCATATCTTCACCTCGGGCGGGATGGGGCTGGTTTACCGCGTCCACCATCGCAGTTGGAACATCGACCTGGCGATGAAGAGCCCGCGCAGAGAGATCATCGCGAAGCACGGGGAAGAGGATTTCGTCCGCGAAGCCAACACCTGGGTGGAATTGGGACTTCACCCCCACATCGTTTCCTGTTACTATGTTCGCAAGATCGACGACCTGCCGCGTGTATTTGCCGAGTTTGTCGAGGGCGGTAGCCTGAAGGATTGGATCGAAGACAAGCGATTGTATGAGGGTGGTAAAGAAAAATCTTTGGAGCGTATCCTGGACATCGCTATCCAGTTCGCTTGGGGACTGGCTTATGCACACAAACAGGGGCTGGTGCACCAGGATGTCAAGCCAGCCAATGTTTTGATGACCCCGGACGGCCAGGCAAAAGTGAGCGACTTCGGTCTCGCCAAAGCACGACCGGCTCCCAAAGGACACTCCCCAGCCGGTAAAGCGGCCCAGGTACTGGTCAGTGCTCTCGGCGGGACACAGCCATACCGTTCGCCAGAACAAGCCCACGGTCATCGACTCTCAGTCTCCACTGACCTTTGGAGCTGGGGCGTCTCGCTCCTAGAAATGTTTACCGGCGAAAGAACCTGGGCTTTTGGTGAGGCAGCTGCGGAGGTCTTCGACGATTTCCTGGTGCACGGTGCGAACGTGCCTGGGCCACCGCCGGCGCCGCAAGAAATAATCGATCTCCTCAAATCCTGTTTCCAGCCATTACCATCGGAACGACCAGAGACCCTGCTCGCGGTTTCTGCACGGCTGCAATCGATTTACCAGCAGCAGGTGGGCCATCCTTATCCACGTCAAGAACCCGCTGTTGCTGGGTTGCGCGCGGATAGCCTGAACAATAAGGCGATGAGCTTGTGGGATCTTGGTAAGACGGAAGCTGCTCAAGCAACCTGGCAGTCTGCCTTGCAAATAGACCCCCACCATCCGGAGGCAGTCTACAACCTAGGTTTAGTTGAATGGCGCGCTGGAAAAATTTCTGACCAGGTTTTATTCGAAAAGATGGAAACCGTGCGTCTTGCTCATCCGGGAGATTGGCGGCTTCAGCATTGGTTGGCGCAGATTTACCTGGAACAAGATAACTGCCAGGCGGCAGCGTCCCTGTGGGAGCAGGAACAGGCAGGTCAAGATATACCAGAAGTGCAAAGGGTTTTGGCCTGGGAGAAAAAGCGCACGAAAAATTCAACCTTCTTGGACAAGAATTTTAACGGTCATACCGATCGAATTGATGCCATAGCATTAAACCGGGATGGGTCCAGGTTGTTATCTGCCAGTAATGACCAGACTCTTCGCTTGTGGGATACGATCAGTGGAAATTGCCTGCGTGTCCTCACCGGTCATTCCGCTCAGGTACGTGCGGTCTGTTTTAGCCCAGACGGTTGTTATGCGCTCTCAGGTGGCCAGGATCGCACCGTGCGGTATTGGGATCTGTCAACCGGTCAATGCCTGAGAGTGATCCCTGGTCATCCCTGGTTGGTTGCCTGCGTAGCGATCACTCAGGATGGCTTGTACGCCCTGGCTGGTTGTTCGGATGGCATTATCTATTGCTGGTCGCTAGCAGATGGTAGCCTAGTGCGAGAATTGCGCGGCCATACTGCGACCGTTACCAGCTTGAGCCTGAGTAGCAAAGGAACATATTTGCTGTCATCTGGTGGCGGGGCATTAGTAGACCACCCGAATTTTCACCTGCGATTATGGAAGACTGCCACAGGAGAATGCCTTCGGATTTTCGAAGGACATCAAGGCGCGGTTTCATCGGCTGACTTGAGTCATGATGCCCATTATTTTATCTCAGGAAGTTGGGATGAGACGGTACGCCTGTGGGATATTGTCAGTAATCAGTGCTTGAAAATATTTGAGTGTAATCATATGCATGTTGAGTCGGTAGGTTTCAGTAAAGATGGGCGTTTCATATTGGTTGGTGATTACAGCGGTCACCTGCGCTTGTTGTTGGTGGAAAATGGCCGTTGGTTGCGCCAGTTGGAGGTTCCCAGCCGCACAAATTCCATCGATCATGGCATTAATTCGATCTGTATTCACCCTGAGCTCCGCTTTGTTTACGCCTGCCAGGAAAATGTGATCTATTCCTGGCAGCTCGGTGAAAATTTTGACTGGGTTTATCAGGCAACTCTGGCTCTTTCGCAAATAACCTCGTCAATCCATGCCAAAGAAAACCAAGAAAAATTTACCCAGGCACTAGTGGAGGCGGAAAGCGCCTTGACCGATCGGGATTTTTGCCGCGCTGCCCAATCCATCCGGTATGCACGTGCGTTGCCAGGTTTTGAGCGGGATACGCAAGCTTTGCAGCCCTGGGCATCTTTATATCAATATTTCCCGAAACGTACGCTGCGCGGCGGCTGGAATACTGCCATCTTGCCTGGTTTTTTGGTGAAGCTGCAAATCTCGCCCGAGAGCTTCAGCTTGCTAGTTTATCGAAAGGACCGCTATTTCTATGACAGGCTGGTCTGCCTGGAATTTCCCAGCGGAAAGATCCTCCGAAAATTTAACCAGGATGTTGCTGACCCACTGGTCTGGAATGCTGATGGTCAGTTTATCCTGTCTGGAAGCCGTGACGAGCAAGAGAAGTTGAAACTCTGGGATTTATCAAATGGTCGCTGCATCCGTCGATTTGAAACCTGGT
>JAYRWF010000547.1:0-4399 GCA_041918195.1 Anaerolineales bacterium | reverse complement strand
GGACGCCGCCGATACCCATTAACAAGTCCACACCACTACGCGGGGTGCAGACCATCAGCGCGCCCACGACATCGCCGTCCTGGTGCAGGATGGCATGTGCGCCAGCAGCCCGGATTTCGTTGATCAAATCGGAATGCCGCGGGCGGTCAAGCACAAAGACCGTCAGGTTGTTGACTTTCATACCCTTGGCACGCGCCACCAGCGATAGGGTCCAGGCTGCCGGAGCGTCCAGGCAATCTTCCACCAGGTAAGGAGCGACCTGGGCGTCGACGATAATCTTCTCCATATACACCGCGTGCGGGGGATGCCAGATGGCGTTGCGCGGAGCCACAGCAATCACCGAGATCGCTCCCGGGTGCCCCTTGGCAAGCTGCATCCGGCCGTCGATCGGATCCACCACCACATCCACCGATGGACCATGCCCGCTGCCGACCCGGCGCTGGCTGGCCAGGGGCAAATCGTGCTCGGGTTTATCCTCCTCGCCCAGGACAATCGAGCCGTCGATATCGATGCTGGCCAGGACAGCCTCCATCGCCTGGGTGGCAGCCTGGTCGGCTTCGAGCGGGCTGCCCAGGCCGATCCATTGGCCGGCCGCCAGGGCCGCAGCCTCGGTCGCCCGCACCAGCTCCAATCCTAAATTGCGCGGCAGCCTGGTTTCTTCCATCATTGTCCTCCCGGTTCAATTGCTTCGAGCAGATTCGCCGCTTCCCAGGCATTCATCCCGCCAGCCAGGACCCGTACTGCGCGGAAGCCGGCCTGGTGCAGGCGAGCGGCAGCCCGCAGGCTGCGTCGCCCACCCTGGCAAACCACGACCAGCGGCTCGCCGGCCGGAAGCTGCTCCGGCTGGTGTAATATTGCCGGCAGCGAGAGCAGCCGGGCGTTGGGAATATGGCCGCGTTGAAATTCGCGCGGTTCGCGCACGTCGATCACCTGCGGCGGCTGAGCGCCATGCAGCTCATGCCACAGCTCAGCCGGGCTGATGTAGCGAATCAGCTCGCGCGGGATCTCGGTGTGGATGTTTTCGCCCACCAGGTCCAGGCGCTTGGCCAGGCTCTGGCATTCTTTGAAGGCCCGCACCGGGCATTCATAAACGCAGATCGCCGGGTCGAGCACCCGGTAGAACAGGTGCTGGATAGCCTCTCCACCGCGCCCCAGGAAATGATCTTCGCCCAGCCGTTCAACAAAGCCAGTCGAGTGCATCACCGCCCTCACCGCCGGCTGGCAGCGGCTGATAAAGACGTCCCCACCAGCCTGGCGATAGGTGCGCAGGATGCTCTCCAGGGCGTGGATGCCACTGATATCGCAGTTCTCAACACTGTACATGCGCAGCAGCAGGTAGCGCTGCCCAGGGTGCAGCGCCAGGTGGGCCAGGATGCGCGACTCAATATGCTGGACTGCTCCAAAGTACAGATCCCCCATGATCTCAACAATCGAGAGCTGCGGGCACTCCGGATGACCAGGCCGGAAAACCAGCTCCTGGAACTGCTCATCCGGCAGCACCCGGCGGACCTGCGGCATGCTGGTTTTCAGCAGGTAATAGGCCAGGGACATCAGGATGCCGGTCAGCACAGCAAACTGGAGCGGCAGCAGCAGGGTCGCTCCAAAGGTGGCCAGCATAATCACCCGGTCGCCGCCTGCCCCTTTCCAGATGCGGGCAATCTCCGGGCGATCGATGAGTTGTAGAGCAACCACCACCACCAGCCCGGCCAGGGCCGGGAGCGGGATATAGGCCGCCCAGGCGCCAAAGACCAGCAACATGACCAGGACGGACAAACCGGCGATGACATTGGAAAGCCCGGTCTGCGCACCAGCTTGAAAATTAACCGCCGAACGAGTGAACGAGCCCGAACAAGTGAAACCAGAAAAGAAGGAGGAGGCGATATTGGCCAGCCCCTGGCCGAAAAACTCCTGGTTGCTATCCAGGCGCTGGCCGGTCTGGCTGGCGATACTGCGCGAAATCGAGATCGCTTCAACCAAGCCGATCGCCGCCACCGCCAAGGCGCCAATCCCGATCTGCCCGACCAACTCCAGGTTGAACAACGGCGGCACGCTGAAAGGCGGCAGCCCGCCGGGCAGCCGCCCAATCCCACGCACCCCGAATTCATCTAGTTTGAATAAAGCCGAGACCAGGCTGGCCCCCAGGATGGCCAGCATCGGTCCGGGGATACGCCGGTTGACCCGCCGCAGGACCAGCACCAGCAGCGCCACGACCAGGCCGAGGGCCAGGCTGGGCAGATTGGTTCCCTGCAAGTTCGCAGCCAGGAGCCTTAAAGTTTGCCCAAGCCCCTCGGCGGAAGGATAGGTCAGCCCAAACAGATTACGCAATTGGTTGAAGAAAATCAGCAAGCCGGCCCCAGCGGTAAAACCGGTAATCACCGAGTCAGAAACAAAATTGACCAACATCCCCAGCCGGGCCAATCCCATCGCCATCCGCAGCAAGCCAACCAGCATGGTCAACAAACCAGCCGCCAGGATATATTCCGGCGAGCCGGTCGCTGCCACCGGCAGTAAAATCGACAGCACCAGGAGCGAAGCGGCGTTGGTCGGGCCGGTCTGCAAATGGCGCGAGGATCCCCACAGCGCGCCGACAATAGCCCCGATGATCGCAGTGTAAAGGCCCATCTGGGGCGGCAGCTCGGCAATCAGCGCATACGCCATCGATTGGGGCAACAGGATCACCGCGATGGTCAGACCGGCGATAAGATCTGCACGCAGATATTCGGACCGGTAGTTGCGGACGAACTCAACCGGCCGGAGAAAATACCCGGCAGTGGAACGCAATTCAGCCCGAATAACGCCTGCTCTCAAAAGATAAGGCCTCCCTGGCAAGAAAAAATTGGATAAGTTAATTAAACCACGAAACCATTTCCAGGCATACCAGACTGGGCATACTCCTTGCATAGACTGGTTTATTCCCGGCAGCTTTCGTGCTTTTTGCTGGCCCGGGAGTCTCAACCTGGTCTGCTGGAGGCTTTCTGATGAACCATCCTCTTCGTCTTGCATTGTGGGCCGCCGGGCTGTTGGTCCTACTCAGCGCCTGCATCCTTGACCCTGACAGCCAGCCTGCCCTGCAAGCAGGACAGGAATCCAAAGCAATCTCGTCCAGCCAACCCATCCTGGCGAATCCGGGCGAGATGGTGCACATCCCGGCTGGGGATTTCTGGATGGGCTGCGACCGGACCAAGCGCAAAGAAAACTGCAACCTGGCAGAATTACCGCTCCACAAGGTCTACCTGGATGAGTACCGGATCGACCGTTATGAAGTGACCGTCGCCCAATACCGGGCCTGTATCGCCGCCGGTGTCTGCAACCAGCCAATCAAGACCTTCTCCGACACTCGCCCGGATTATTTCGAGAATCCAGCCTATGCCAATTACCCGGTGATCTACGTCACCTGGTTCCAGGCCGATGAATACTGCCGTTGGGCCGGCAAGCGTCTTCCCAGTGAAGCCGAGTGGGAGAAAGCCGCCCGGGGGGTGGAATCGACCCGCATTTACCCGTGGGGCAACAGCACACCCGATTGCAGCACGAGCAACATCAAGGTTGGCTTTCGGCAATGCACCGGAGACACGGCAGAAGTTGGCAGCTATCCTGGAGATGCCAGCCTATACGGGGTGATGGACCTGGCTGGAAACGTGCGTGAATGGATTAAGGATTGGTACAAAATTGATTTTTACAAGCGCGCTGCCTATCTGAATCCGACCGGACCAGATGATGGGCGCTATGTTGTGATGCGCGGCGGGCGCTTTGATAACACCCGCAGCGCTGCGCGGGTCGCCGCCCGGCGCGTGATCGGTCCGTTCGACTACGGCGCCGGGATCGGCTTTCGTTGCGCAGCTTCACCCTGAAGCCCCTGGGAGCAGAGCTAACCGCCCAGGTTGACCCCAATCAGGCTGCCAATAAGATAGGTGACCGCGGCGGCAGCCAGGCCAAAGATCATCTGGCGCACCCCGGAATACCAGACTGAACGGCCGGTGAACAGGGTGATTGCCGAGCCAATCAAAAACAGGCCCAGGGCGCTGAGCGCTGCGCTGACCAGCACTGCGGGGTATCCGCTTAAGAACAGGAACGAAACCACCGGGATAATCGCCCCTACTGCGAAGAGCAGGAAGGAAGTAATCGCTGCCTCCCAGGCCGAACCGCCCAACTCCTCGGGGTCAATGCCCAATTCATCGCGCACCAGCGCTACCAGGGCTGTATCGCTGCTGCTCATCATCCGCTCAGCCAGTTGGCGGGCAGCGGTTTCGTCCAGGCCGCGCGCCTGGTAGATCAGGGCCAATTCTTCTTGCTCCTCTTCTGGCGAGGCCTCGATCTCAGCTTGTTCGGTACGAATCTGTTTTTCATATAGCTCGCGCGAACTCTGCACCGAGATCCACTCGCCAAGCGCCATCGAGATCGC
>JAYRWF010000546.1:0-2628 GCA_041918195.1 Anaerolineales bacterium | reverse complement strand
GGGGATAGCGCAGCAGGTGAATGTAAAATTCGGACACAATTTCCGGGATGTGCTTTTCGATGATGTAACGGGATTCGTAAATTGCTTCGGCTTGCTGCGCATCGAAACCGACAAAATGGGCCATGGTGCGGAAATATTCGCCCGCATCCTGGGCAGCCCGGTTGATTTTATCTTGCAGGCTTGGGGAATCGCTCATTTACTCTCCTCTTGATAAACAATCTGTTTTTCGGCCTGGGCTTCGCGCTCCAGGCGTTGCTGAACGCGCCGCCGGATCAAGGGGATCGCCGGCAGGCTCAGGGCCAGGCAGCTTAGCGAGGCCAGCAGCCAGAGGAGCCAGCCGCGTCCATCGCCTGGGGTGTACCCTCGTAACAGGTGATTGGCGATCCCGGCTGCTGGCAACGCCAGTGAAAAGATCAAGGTCAGGTTGACCAGGCTGAAAATCACCCGCGTCTGTCGCTCTACCTCGTTTCGTTCCATGTGGCTAGAATTCTTCCTGGTTGAATCGCCACAACCCAACCGAAATGAAGATCACGATCAGCAGGCATGTCGACACCAACGGCGTCAGGTCGGCGGGGACCTGGCCTAGCATGATGCTCCCGGCGATAGAGCTGTCGGATCCGTTGCCGGGGACGGCCAGCGTCCAGGGCAGGTAATTTTGGAGCGCGGGCAGGATGCCGAACAGCATCTGCTGGCCGAAGGCCAGGGCCATGCCGATGCCGATCACCGGAGCGCGGCCGCGGAAGAAAGCCCCCAGCATGTGCGTCAAAGCCAGGTAGAAGGTCAGGTTAACCCACAACACACCAATCCCGGCCAGGAAATCTCCCAGGTCGAGCATACGGCCCTTGAGAACTTGTAATTCAATCATGAAGACCAGGCCGGGAATGATCAGCATCGAGATCAGGGTTCCGAGCATGTTCGGCAGCAGCTTGGACAGGAAGAAGGCCGGGCGGGAGGCAGGCTTGGAAAGCACCCAGGCGGCTGTACCGGTCTCTTTCTCGCCGACCAGGGCATCCTGCATAATAATCACCGCCGCGATCGTGGTGAACAAACCGGCAAACAGGCTGAACATCATCGGTGGCTCGCTGATCCCGGAAATATCAGTCGATTGCAAGATCGGCAGCAAAATGCCGCCGATCACCAGCGACCAGAGCAGAGCCTGCGACCACCACAGGCGGGTCTTAAACCAGCGGTTGAACTCCGCTCGCATCAGGTTGCTCAATCCACCCCGCCAGCCGCGTTCTTTAGCGAATGTAAATACGCTATTCCCGTACATTCTGGCCTCCTTCGACGATGCTGATGAAGATCTCTTCCAGTTCGTACCGCTTGCGACCAAATTCAGTGATCAGCATTCCTGGCGAATCGACCAGCAGGCGGAGCAAGTTTTCCTTAGCCGCCTGTTCGTCGCTGACGCTGATCAACCAGGCTGGGCTGGTATTGACCTGGGTTTCCTGGACTTGCGTCACCCAGGGCAGGCTGCGCAGGTTTACAAGAGCCTGGCTGCTTTCGCCTTCGAACTGCACCCGGTAGACAACCCCGCTTGTGCCGCTGAGCAGCTCTTGAATCGGCCCATACGCCACCAGCTCCCCGCGGTTCAAAATCGCCACGGTGTCGCTGACCTGCTGGACATCATCCAGGATATGGGTTGAGTAGAAGACGGTGGTGTGCTTACGTAGTCGTTCCAAGACATTCAGAACATCTCGCCGGCCAAGCGGGTCTAGCGAGGCAGCCGGCTCATCCAGGATGATTAAATCAGGGTAATTCACCTGGGCCTGGGCTATTCCCAAGCGCTGGCGCTCGCCGCCCGAAAAGGTGCTGATTTTTCGATCGGCTTTTTCCTCCAGTCCGACCAGCTCGAGCGTTTCCTGGACTCGCTTTTTAATTTCAGGGTTGGGTCCTTTGAAAAAGAAGCGCGCCACGAAATCAAGCGTCTCTCGGGCGGTCAGGTATTCATAGAAGCGCGGTTCCTGGGGCAGGTAGCCCAGTCGGGCGCGCAGGTCAACACTGTTTTTCAGGATGTCATAACCGAAAACGGTTGCACTTCCGCTAGTCGGGCGCAGCAGACCCAGCAAAAGCTTCATCGTGGTCGTCTTGCCAGCGCCATTCGGGCCCAGGAAGCCGAAAATCGAATGTTCCGGCACGTTCAAGGTCAGGTTCTTAAGCGCCGGAAAATTTTTGTAGCTCTTGCTCAAGTTCTGGGTCTGGATGACAAATTCTGGCATGTTTTGTACCTTCCTGGTTGCTTCATTACATCGAGCAGAGCTAATGTTTATACCTGGGCAGGACCTAGCAGCACCAAGGCAAAGTCCTGCGGTCCGTGGGGGACATTGGCAGCCGAAACCTGTAATTGCCAGGTTCCCGGCCGCGGTCGTTTGATCTGGAGTACTTCGAGGTTGTTTTTATTGTCCAGGGCCAGTTTACCCGCCTGTGCATTGCCCGCATAAATCCGGCCGCTCGGGCTGCGTAAAATCAGATTCAGGTTGTTGACCAGTGAGCGACCGGGGTAATCGGTGTAGGCCAGGGTAATTCGGAGCGGGGCTGCATTGCTCTCAACCTGGAAGGCGAGCAGGTAATTTTGTCCGGTTTCCAGGCCAGGGCTGATCTCCCGGAAAATTGCCCGGGTGGGTGACT
>JAYRWF010000545.1:0-3321 GCA_041918195.1 Anaerolineales bacterium | reverse complement strand
GTTAACGATGACTCGATCGCCGTAAAACTCCATCAGGTTAAAACCGCCAAAGGCAGCAGCGTACTGGTCCTGGCGACCACCCTTAATGCCCAGGTCGAGGCGTTCAATCTGGTAAGCCAGGGAGGCGATTTCATAGCTGGTGAGGGGAATGCCCAGCCATTGGCTAAAGACGCCGATGATGGCTACGACAATTGCTGAAGAGGAACCCAGGCCGGAGCCGGGAGGCGCATCGGTATGCAGGAAAAGTTCAAAGCCCTGGGCATCCTGGCCGTTGTCAGAGGCGTGCAAGCGGCGGATGGCTGCTTTGACCAGGTCGAGCTGGCCGTTATAGACCAGCGGTTGGTCAAGGCCATACTTGGCAATGGTATGGTAATCGAGAGATTTGATGGTGATTGCCCGTTCTTCAGTTGGGCGCAAGGTGGCGTAGGCGTATTTGTCGATGGTGGCATTCAGGACCAGGCCACCGCGCTGATCCGCGTAGGGGGAGACATCCGTCCCTCCGCCGGCAAAGCTGATGCGCAGGGGCGCCCGGGCGCGGTAGATCTTCATGGCTGCGAACCTGAGGCGGTAAGCGGATTAACCTTCAGCCATAATTGGAGGGAGCGATAGATGTCCAGGTCGGTTCCCTGGAAGAGGAGAATATCAATCCGAATGTTTTCGCCAGCCTGCAGGGGAATGAATTCGACCGGCGCGTTGATCGTCTGGCCGGGCTGCACGGTGAATGGGCCAGCTACACCGATCAACTGGTCGTCACTGCGCACTTCGACGCGGAAATTCCGGAGTTGGTTTTCATTATTGGTGATGCCAATGGTGATGGCTTGAGTTTGGCCGAGGTCTATTTCGCGCGGGTAATCTTGGGCCAGGCCATCCTTGCCCAGGATGAAGAACTCGGTAGCGGGGATTTCGGAAACCGGCGCTGCAAGCACCCAGAGCGCTACGCCGGCGGTGAGCAGCAGGATTGGGATGACCACCAGGTAGCTGAGGCGATCCATTTTTGAAATCGAATGCCACCAACCCGTCGGGCCTGAACGCAAGGCGGGATGAAGGGCCTGCCCGGCCGGGAGGCGCCAGCGTTGGATCACGCCAATCAACAGGAACAGCAGGGTGGAAGAGATGGAGATGGCCAGGATCGAGAAAAGCGATAGGCCAAAAGGCAGCCAACTGAGGACAAGCGCCTGGACGGGGATGAGCACCAGGCTGAGCCCAAGGCTGAGTCCGGCGCGCTCCAAGCCATCGAGGTCATCCAGGCGAGGGAAGAAGGCGACGGTCAAGCAGTAGCCGGGAACGGCTAACAGGTAAATTATTCCAATGACCACCTGGATGGGCAAGATCCAGCCAAGCGGTGGGGCGAATAGGATCATGCCGGTGAGCAGCAAGGTCAGGCTGGCGGTGATCAGGAAGTCGATCCAGGTTTTATTGGCCCGGCCTGGTTTGTTGGCTGGATCTGTCCGGGCGGGAGCTGGTTCGAACCGGGGTGAAACGGTCTGGGCTGAGTGGATTGATGGGGCGGCGGCAACCGGGCGATCTGGCTGGGCCTGGGGAGCGTCAGCGAGTGTCTCGCTAACTATTGGCGATGGGGATGAAGGAGGCGGGGCGAGCGTCTCGCTTAACGTGGTTGACAAGGATGGAGTATCTGGGGCGAGTGTCTCGCTAACTTTTGGAGACGGGGATGAAGGAAGCGGGGCGGGCGCATCAACGGGAACCGCCGTCTTCGGATCAGACGGTTCTTTATGCGCATCTGGCGGTGGAGGAACGAGATCCTTAAACAGGTCGTTGAAAAGACCGGTTTGAAGAGGCGTTTTCTCACTCGAGGCGGGTTTGTTGGGGGTCATGTCTTCAGGCATTAGAAGAATGGTCCTTTGATGATAGCACACTTTCATAAACTGCGACCGTCTCGCGAGCGGTGCGCTCCCAGGTGAATTGGCTGGCCTGTTCAAGGCCACGCCGGCGCAGGTCTTCTGCTAAAGCCGGTTCGGAAAGGACACGCTGCATGGCCGCGGCCAACTGTTCCACTGCGTAGGGGTCAATCAACAGGGCGGCCTGGCCAGCGACTTCCGGTAGGGAGGAGGTATTGGAGGTAATCACCGGCACACCGCAAGCCATAGCTTCTAAAACTGGCAACCCGAAGCCCTCGTACAGGCTGGGAAAGACGAACAGCTTAGCCCCATTATATATCGCTGGCAGGTCCCCTTCGGGTATAAATCCTGTAAAAATTACTGCAGATTTGAGCCCCAGTTTTTCCACTTTTTCGACTACTGGCGAGGATTTCCAAAAATTTCGTGCTCCGACGATCACTAATGGCCAGCGGGTAGACCAGCGGCGCAGCTGGGCGTAGGCATCGAGCAGGCGAAGCAGGTTTTTACGCGGCTCGAGGGAACCGACGTACAGAATATAATCGGGTTCGAGGCCGGCGCGCTGCAGGGCAGGCAAGATTTCCTGGTGCGAGAGCGGGCGGTAGGCAGGGCGAGCTGCGGCTGGGATTACTTTGACTGTGTTGGGTTCAACGGGGAGGTGTTTTTCGAGATCCATTTTTGATTGTTGGCTGTCGGTAATAATTGCATCCATCCGGCGAACAGAAAGTGGGAGCCAGAGGTGATAGATCAACCTATCCAGGGTAGTGCTGGTTTCCGGGTAAATATAGGGGATGACATCGTGGATGGTGGCGACTCGCCGGGCCGGGGCGAAGGCGATGGGCAGCGAGCCGGTTGGGTCGTGGAGCAGATCCAGGTGGCGCTGGCGGGTAATCCAGGCAATCTCGAATTGACCGAGGGTGAGCAGGCCAGGGAGCAGGGCTGCGCCTGGCAGGTGGATGGATTTCACCGGAAGCGTGCTGCGGCCAGCCTGGAGCACGCTCAAGTCGATCGGCTGGTTGGCCAGGGCGGCCAGGAGTTCGCGTGAATAACGACCAATCCCACCAGCAGCGCGATCGAGGGCGTAACCGATCAGGCCGATGCGGAGCGTCATGGAGGAGTTCTATGCCAGGCTTCCAAGGCTTGGTTCCCGGCCAGGGCAGCCAGGATTACCATGGAAGGCGCCATTGGCAGGGTGTAGCGAGCGTCTCCGTAATACAAGCCAGCCGATACGAACACGCCCAGGATCGGCGCGTAGAGATAACCAATCTTGCGCCAGGCCGGGAAGCTCAAGACCAGGCCAGCCAGGCTGGTCCCCAGGAACGCAAAGTAGATACCATATACCAGGGGCGCGGCAGGGAGTGAAAAATCAGCTGGCGAGCTGGCTACAGAAAGTGGAGAGAGCAACCGGCGGTATTTCTGAACTGCCAGGCGCAGAAAGGCCTGGGGATCAGAACGGATCCAATCGAAG
>JAYRWF010000544.1:0-2144 GCA_041918195.1 Anaerolineales bacterium | reverse complement strand
CCGCGCGCAGGCGGGCCAGGGCCCGGAAAGCCGGAAGCAGATCCGGATCCGCGTCATCTCCCCAGCGCATCGGCTGGCGAGCCTCCTCAAAATAGCCGTGTCCACCATAATGCGTCGGGTGTTCCTGAGTTACCCCCGCCTCGGTCCCATAATAATTAATCGGATTGCCAGCCAGTGTATACAACAGCAGCGCGGCCAGCTTCAGGCGGCGCGGATCATCCCTGGCCAGGAACAGGAAACGGTTCATGTCATGGTTGTCCAGGATGGTCAGTCGATCAAAACAGCCTTCAAAATACGCTTCATGCGCAGTCAGATAAGCCTCAAACGCGTCCAGCCGCCAATGCCCATAACCGAAGGTCTGGCGAACTGCCTCAGCCAGCAAAAAGTCGATCATCCCATCGAAGGCCGGTGCGAAGACACGCTGGGCCGGAGCGCTGTGGATCACCTCGCCAAACAGCCAGCAGTCCGGCCGAGTTTCCTTGCAGGCGCGCCGGAAATCAATCCAGAAATCAAGCGGTGGACCGTAAGCGAAGTCCAGGCGGTAACCATCAAATCCCTTTTCCAGCCAGAAACGGGCGCAGTCCAGTAGATGCTGGCGCGCCGGGCTGCCCAGCGCCAGGTTCAGCTTGGGCATCTGCTTAACCCCGAAAAAGCCTTCGTATTCATCCGGCCATTTCTTCCACAAGTACCAGTCATAATATTCACTCGACCGGTCGGCCCTGGCAGCCTGCAAGCTCGGGTGCAGGTTCGACCAGTGGTTGGCGACAAAATCCAGGATCATGCGCATCCCGCGCTGGTGAGCGGCATCAATCAGCCGGTACAGGTCTTCGTTCGTCCCCAGGCGGGGCTCCACCTGGTACATGTCGACCGCATCGTACCCATGATGGCTAGGGCTGACAAAGAATGGCGACAGCCAGATCGTGTTGTAGCCCAGGTCCTGGATATATGCCAGCTCCTCCTCGACGCCCCGGATTGTCCCGCCAAAGAAACCATCCAGCCGCTCCGGCTTAGCCCAAGACCGGCCGCGTCCCGGGTTGAAGCGGTCAATGAACACATGATAGACCTGGGCGGTCTCAGCCCAGGCTGGCGTTGGAAGGTCGCTGACCCACAGGGCAAAGTTGGTCGCCTGGGCCGGGTTATCCGATTGGTTATCGGCAAAAACCCAGCCCCCCCCTCTCAGCCTACCCCCGATCCGGTAACGGATCAACACCCCATCCGTCTGTGGCGGCAGTACCGCTTCCCAGCGGGTAATGTATTTCCAATCCACCGCCTCCCAATCCACCCCCACCGCCTGGAAAGCCAGCGAGGCGCAGTTACCGGGAAATGGGACCGAGCCATCCAGGGTGTAGAAAGCCTCCACCGCCTGGAAGGGCTGGTCGCTGGAGGTAGTCGCCCGCAGGCGGATCGCCTGGCCCGAGCGCGGGCGCGGCGGATATGCATCAAAGCCATGCTGAAGCCCTGCCAGGGAGGCCCGCTGTGCCGCCAGGCGCTTCTCCGGCAGGATGTTATCGCCGAACATGTAGTCCCGGATTTCGACCATCTAGGGCGCTCCGGCTGCCAAAACCAGTCCGCTCTGGGCCGGCAATTCCAGGTACAGCCCGCCTTCGCGCACCTGCAGCCTGGCCTGGGTTACCTCCGGCCAAGCTACTCGAAAGTCTTGCGCCGAAAAGCCCCGCAGCGCTCCGGCTGAAATCGAAAACTGGACCGGAGTCCCGCCGGCATTGAAAGCCGCAATCAGCGATTGACCGCCTAAACTGCGGCTGTAGGCCAATGTATTGCCCTCCGCTTGCAGCAGGGCATAGTTTCCGGTCTGCAGCGCCGGGTAAGCCATGCGCAGCGCAATGACCGAGCGGTAAAAAGCCAACAGGTCCTTGTCCCAGCCGGTTTCTTTTTGCCAGGGAAAAGCCGCCCGGCAATATGGATCACCGCCGCCAGACAGGCCGATTTCGTCTCCGTAGTAAACACAGGGCGCGCCAGGCATGGTCATCTGGCAAAGCACCGCCAGGCGCAGGGCAGCCTTATCCTCTCCCAGCAGCCATAAGGCGCGCGGCATATCATGGCTGTCCAGCATATTGAGCTGCGCAAAATGAATCTGCCAATCGTACAGCCGCCACATCGCCTCGATTTCCCGCCCAAATTCCTGG
>JAYRWF010000543.1:0-2296 GCA_041918195.1 Anaerolineales bacterium | reverse complement strand
CGGCTGGCCCGCCCAGGACTGGCAGGCGCTGTTGCCTGGCCTCGGCCTGTTTCTGACGGATCCAGGCTGTTTTTTCGGCCAGCAGCCGCTCCAGGTAACCGGCTGGCAGGCGCAGCGGGGCGCGCACCACCACCTGTCCATCTGCCAGCACCTGGATCGCGACGCTGCGCCGGGCGCTGCGGATCAGGGTGAATTCGCCGACACCCGCGAAGTGGAGTTGCTTTGGCGGGGGATTTTTCATCCAGCTATTGTAGCAGATTCGTGCCAAATCTCGACAATTTCTTCACATAATCCAGGTAAGATAAAATCAAATAAAACAATGTTATATTTTCGTTCGACTGCGTCGACCGAAAAATAGAAAAATCACTTACGGATCAGGATAGGTTCTATGAAAAAACACCCCTTCACCTTAACCCTGCTGGCCCTTGGGCTGGCTGTCATTATCCTTTCGGCCTGCTCGCTCCCGGTTGGCCCGCGCTCGAACGCCTCCCCGGCAGCCGGACTGGAGACCGGCCAGGTCTCCAGTCTGACGATCACCGATTTCATCGAATCGAGCGGCAGCGTCCTGGCTGCCCAATCTGGCAAGCTGACCTGGAAGGCCAGCGGGATTGTCGAGACGGTCCCGGTCAAGGCCGGCCAGATTGTCGCAGCCGGTGACACGCTGGCCACCCTGCGCCTGACCAGCGTTCCCTCCAATATCCTGGCTGCCCAGGCCGACCTGATCAACGCCCGCCAGGCGCTCGAAGACCTCAGCCCGACCGCCCTGGCGATCAGCCAGGCCGAGCAGCGCGTCGCCGCCGCCCAGGATGATGTTGATCGCAAGCAGCGCATTGTCAATGGCCTGGGCACCCCGGCCAACGCCTCCGATATCGAGCAGGCCAATGCCACGGTCACCCTGGCCAAGATCCAGCTCGACCGGGCCTGGGATCGCTACAAGCCCTACCAGAACAAGCCGGAAGATAACCCGATCCGCGCGTCGCTCTACAACGCCTGGGCCCAAGCCAAGCAGACCTACGACCAGGCCGTGCGCCGCCTGAACAACCTGAAGGGTATCAGCGTCAACCCGATCGACCAGCAATTGGCCGAAGCCAACCTGCAGCTTGCCCAGGCCACCCTGGCCGATGCCCAGCAGCGCCTGGAAGAGCTGAAGGCTGGCGCTAATACGGCCGATGTCGAAGCCGTCCAGGCCCGCATCACCGCCGCCGAGGCCACCCTCAGCGCCCTCAGCCTGACGGCGCCGTTCCCCGGCGAGCTCTTGGTGGTCGATGTCCAGCCCGGCGATTTGGTTTCCGTCAACCAGCTGGCTTTCACCCTGGCCGATCGCTCCCGCCTGCACGTCGATACGATGATCGACGAGACCGATATCTCCAACATTCAACTCGGCGACCAGGCGACGATCACCCTGGACGCGCTGCCCGGCCAGAGCCTGACCGGCGTGGTCTCTTTCATTAACCCGATGGGCGAGACGGTGGCCGGAAATGTTAAATACCTTGTGCGCATAGATTTAGATGCGCTCGAAACCCCGGTCCTGCTCGGCGCCACCGCCGATGTCACCATCCAGATTGGCGCTTCGCGCCAGGCCCTGGCGGTGCCAGTGCGCGCCATCCAGACCGATTCGACCGGCGAGTACGTCAGCCTGGTCGGAGCGGACGGCAGCCTGGTGCGTGTTGACATTGTCTCCGGTCAGTTGATCGGTGACCAGGTCGTCATCCTGGAAGGCGATTTACAGGAAGGCGATAGCGTGGTCTTACCGGTGGCCGGCAACGAGATGTTCGACCGGATGCAGAACATGGGTGAAGAGCAATGATCGAAGTTGTCGAAGTCACCAAGATTTACAAAGTCGGCGAAACCGAAGTCCGCGCTTTGGATGGCATCAACCTGAAGGTGGAGAAAGGCGAGTTGGGTGCGATCATGGGCCCTTCCGGCTCGGGCAAAAGCACCCTGATGGCGATCCTGGGCGCGCTGGACGTGGCTACCAGCGGATCGTACACCCTGGACGGCCAGGAGCTGGACCGCTTGAACGACAACCAGTTGGCCGAGATCCGCTCGCATAAGATCGGTTTCGTCTTCCAGCAGTTCAACCTGCTGCCGCGCACCAGCGCCCTGGATAATGTCCTGTTGCCGCTGCTTTATAACGGCTTACGCGGTCGAGCCCGGCTCGAGAAGGCCCGCTGGGCGCTCGATACCGTCGGCCTGAGCGACCGCATGCACCACAAACCCAACCAGCTCTCTGGCGGTCAGCAGCAGCGCGTCGCCATCGCCCGCGCCCTGGTCAACGACCCGGCCATTTTACTGG
>JAYRWF010000542.1:0-6300 GCA_041918195.1 Anaerolineales bacterium | reverse complement strand
TATAGAACCCTACCTGGAGCTAGGCCGCGCCTACCAAGACCGCCGCCAGGTCAACCAGGCCATGGAGATCTACCAGGGCGCCGCCAAGATGGCTCCCCAGGATTATCGGCCCTACTTCCAGGCCGGGTTGGTGCTCAAGGAGTGCAAAGACTACCCCGAAGCCGAAAATATGCTCCGGCGGGCTGCCCACCTGGCCCCCAACGAAGTCAGCATCCATCGCCAGTTGGCAGCTGTCGTAGCCTTGAACCTGGTACACAATCGCCGCCTGGTATCTACTGAATAATTGAGCTGAGTCAATGAAACCATCCGAAACTACTCTCCCCAACTCCTTCTCCACGTCTGGAACAGACCTTCCTCGGGAACACTTCCTGGCCATACTGCACGCTGGCCTAGGTGCAGCAGAATATCGCTTTGTCGTCCAAAGCGCCTTGCAATGGTTGGCGGCTTATCCCGGAGACCTGCAGGCCAGCCTGGCTTATGCTCATGCGCTGCAGTGTGAAGGCCGTACCAGCGAAGCGCGCAATGTTGCCCGTGGATTATGCCGAGCCGACCCGGAACACCTGGAGGCGCTCCAACTCTGGCTGAGCCTGGAAGAGCAGCTCAGCAAGCCGGGAACGGCGGAAAAAGACGCTTCGACTACGCACAGCGCACCTGGGGAAGACTTCCGGGATACAGCCAAAGGACAGGCCCGAGGCGCCGGAAAAACTCCCCAGCCATCAACTGGCGACTTGGCTAACTGGATTACTGCTTTGGGTGGGCAGCGCCCAACCCAGGCAAAGAACGGGGGGTGGGGCGAGCGTCTGCTCCGTCTGCGCAAACAAATCGAAGCTGGAAACCTGGAACAGGCCGAATCCCTGCTACCCGAGCTGCTCGGCCAGGACCTGGATACTCCCTTGGTCGCCCTGACACACCTGCTTAGCTTGAAGGCCAGCCCCGACACGCCACTGGCTGCCCGGCGCAGCCTGGCTGAATTCTACCAGCGCCGCTTCCCGGACTGCCTTCCTATCAACTTACTGCTGGCGGATTGGCTGCTGCAGGAAGGCGCTATCGAACGGGCGGTAAGCCTGCTCCATCAGAGCGCTGCCCGGGACATCAGCGGCGAGGTTGCCCGGAGTGTCCTAGGACCCAGCCATCCTTATCGCAGCCTGTGGCCGGAAAAGGTTTCCCTGCCGATGGAGCTGGTTATCCCGGCCAGCGTAGCCGCAACCCTGGGTTGGAACCAGCTTCCTTCGGGCGAACCGGCGCAAGTCACCGCCAAAGCACTCCCCACCAGCCCGGCATCCGAAGCCAAGCCCGAACAGGCCCCACCTGAGCAGCCTAGCCCAACAACTTCCCCGACCCGCCAGGAGCAGGTCATCAGTGACGCGGCAACCTTCCGTAAAGTACTTGACCATATGGCCGATGAAATCGGTGAAAAACCGGCCAGCCAGTTCGATGGCCGCTTCCCGGTATACGTGATCTTTTCCATCTACCAGAAACTGGTCGAACAGTACGGCGCTACTGGCGCTGAAAGTGTGAAGGCCGAGTTGCAGCGCCTGGCTGAACAGTTCGCCCAGCGAAAAACCATTAACGGGCGTGGCCAGTGGGGTGCTTTTGTCTTCCTGCCTGACTTGCCCGAGAGCGCCGGCGCGTTAGGTCTCCAACTGCTGCATACCTTTGACCCCTGGAGCTTGAAACTGGCCCTGGCCGACCTGGACCAGGCGTTGGGGAAGAAAGGTGAGATGATCGGCGCCTTGCTGATTGTTGGCGGCCCGGAGATCATCCCCTTCCATAATCTGCCCAACCCAGTCGATGACCCGGATGGCGAGGTAGCCTCAGACAACCCCTATGCTTCGCGCGACCAAAATTACTTCATCCCCGAATGGCCGGTTGGGCGTTTGCCCGGCGGCGCTGGGAACGACCCTCAGCACCTGCTGGCTGGCCTGAAGCGTATCCAGGAACGCCAGGCCCAGCCGCAAAAGCGAACCACCGTACCCCAGCGTTGGCTGGCCTGGATCACGCGTTGGATTCCAGCCAGTCGCCAGACCACCCGCAAGGGATTTGGCTATACTGCGGAAGTCTGGCGAAATGCCTCCTTCCAGGTCTACCGACCGGTCGGCGAGGCCCGGGCGGTGCTGGTTTCACCGCCGAAAGGGGTGAACGGCAGCAGTCCTAGCGCCGAGCAGATCGCTGCTGGCGTCCGGCCCGGAACCAACGGCGCCCCCCGCCGCAATGGCAGCCAGGCAGCGGCCAGCCTGCTCCCAGCAGCTCGCCTGGGCTATTTCAACTTGCACGGCCTGGCCGATTCGGCTGAATGGTACGGGCAGCGCGACCCGCTTAGTAGTGAAAGCGGACCCGACTATCCGGTCGCCCTGCGCCCCGAAGACGTCACATTGCTTGGAAAGCAAGCTCCAGTGGTAGTGTTCAGTGAAGCCTGCTACGGCGCACGTATCGAAGGCAAGTCCATCGACCAGGCTCTTTCACTCCAGTTTTTGAACAACGGCAGCCAGGCAGTGGTCGGCTCAACCACTATGTCCTATGGCGCTATCAACGCCCCGCTGATTGCCGCTGACTTGCTCGGATACAATTTTTGGAAAGGCTTGCTAGAAGGCCTTCCGGCTGGTGAAGCGCTCCAGCGGGCGAAAATCCAGCTTGCTTCCGAAATGCACTCTCGCCAGGGCTACCTGGACGGCGAAGACCAAAAGACCCTGATTTCGTTCATCCTGCTCGGCGATCCCTTGCTACAGCTCAGCGAAGACGTACGCAGAGCTAAACGACTGCGCCGGCTGGTCAGCGGAACCCTGCAGGTTAAGACGATCTGCGATCGTTCCGTCGAAGTTGAGCAGGGCTCAGCGCTTCCGGCAGAAGTACTGAGCACAGTCAAGCAGGTCGTCGCCAGTTACCTGCCTGGGATGCTCGATGCCCAGGCGACCTTTTCCACCGAACGGGCGGTTTGCGCCGCCCACGGGCACGAATGCCCGACCTCTCAATTGGGCTGCGGCTGCGTCACGAACGGTAAATCGGGGCCGGTAAAAACACCCGACCGCCGCCTGGTGGTGCTCAGTAAGAGCTTCGAGAAGGCTGGCGTGATCCACCCCCAGTTTGCTCGCCTGACCCTGGACATCCACGGTAAATTGGTCAAGGTAGTCGTTTCACGCTAGAAAAACACAGAAACTAAATGCGGTTTTTTGCCCCGATGGGGCAAAAAACCCCAATAAGTTAATCCCGCATAATCTTAGCCTGATTTTTCACTGGCCAGAAAACGCGTCACCTTTGTTCCACACACTGGGCAGGTACCCTGGGTCATTCGTCGGCCCTTGGCGGTTTCTACGATCACGCCATTCTTGATGATTCGCTTCTTACGACACTTGACACAGTAACCTTCGAACTCCATAGTTTTTCCTCCTTGTCTCGTCCTAGCGAGCGTCCTTTGCGAATCCTGCTTGTTTAACAGGTCCACAAAGCGCCCTATCCATTACTTGTTTCGTCAACCTCCCAGCCTCTAACCATATTCTAACCTATTTTATCCGAATTTACGTGACAAATTTTTTCCGCGATCGATTATCATTCAACAGCACCTTTTCTGAATTTCCATCGATCCATTTACACCCGAAAATCGTGGTAAGATTGTCTTCCAACCTTGCTTTGCCTTCTTTGATCATGCGCAACCGCTCACCCTTTTCGGCTTTACGCCTGATTTCCTTCGGTCTCTTCCTAGCTGCAGTCGTGCTCACTACGATCCAACTGGCACGCTTCAGCAGGGTGCGCGCCAACTTGCCGGCGGGTTTGCAGATTGCCGGCGTACCGGTCGGCGGTTTGACCCGCCAGGAAGCCGCTCAACGCCTGCTCGAGTCCTATTCAACCGCAGTAGAGTTGCGCTACAACCAGGCGCCGATCCAGTTTGAGCCTGCGGTGGTCGATTTTCAGCTCGATGTCGATAGCATGCTCGGTGCGGCAGACGTTTCCCGCAACCAGCGTCCTTTTTGGGATGAATTCTGGGATTACCTGTGGGGTCGCACGACCAACCCGCCTTCCATCCCGCTCAGCGCCAGCTATTCAGAGAAACGCCTGCGCGATTACCTGGCGAGCATCGCTGAGCGCTACGACGAACCTGCCCAACCACCTGCGCCTGTGCCTGGCACCGTGGAGTTCACCGGCGGCCTGCCCGGCAAGCAGCTCAACACCGATGGCTCGGTGCTGCTGATCGAAAGCGCTTTGCGTTCACTCACCCGCCGCGAGGTCGATTTACCGCTAGAACGCTCAGAACCACCCCATCCAGAGCTAATCAACCTGGAGGTGCTGCTCAAGCAGACGATTGACACGGCTGACTTCGACGGGCTGGCTGGGCTTTACATGCTCGACTTGCAGAATGGCGACGAAATCCATTTTGCCCGCCAAAACGGCGAGGACATCCCAGTCAACCCCGACATTGCCTTCACTGCTTCAAGCATCATTAAAATCCCGATCCTGGTCTCGGCCTACCGCCGCAGTGGAGACACACCGGACGAAGAGACTCTCAAGTTGATGGGAGATATGATCGAGCTTTCGGGCAATGAAGCCGCCGACTGGCTGATGGAACGGACAATGGATAAAAACCTGGCCCCGCTTGAAGTCAGCGAAGATATGCAACAACTCGGGCTGGTCAATACCTTTATGGCAGGCAAATTCACCTTTGGCTCGCCGTTGCTCCAACGCTTCGACACCCCGGCCAACACCCGCACTGACATCAACACCGACCCTGACCCCTACAGCCAAACCACCCCCAGCGACATCGGGATGCTGTTGGAGGACATCTACCACTGCGCCCAAACCGGCGGCGGAGCGCTGACAGCGATCTTCCCTGGCGAGATCGACCAATTCAAGTGCCAGACGATGAACACTTTCTTGATCAACAATCGCTTGCCGGTGCTGCTTACCGCTGGCCTCCCAGAAGGCACCCAGATCGCTCACAAACACGGCTGGACCTCGCTGGATGGCATCATCCGCACCATCGGCGACGCCGGGATCGTCTATACCCAGGGCGGCAACTATGTCCTGGTCATCTTCTTCCATGACCCCAACCAGCTCATCTGGGACTCTGCCTCAGAGCTGCTGGCGATCCTTTCGCGTGGGGTGTACAACTATTACAACCCCCCAGCGAGCGCGGCGAATTAAGGTATAATCTGCCTGTTGCCCCCGTAGCTCAATGGACAGAGCGCCTGACTTCGGATCAGACGGTTGAGCGTTCGAATCGCTCCGGGGGCACTTTGATTTAAGGAGACCTCTTATGCAGCCAATCATTCTGCACGCCGATCACCTGATCCCGATGACAGAAGACAACGCTGTCTTGACCGATGCTGCCGTGCTGGTAGATGCGGTTGGACAGATTGGCGCAGTTGGCCGCGCAGCGGAGCTGATTGCCGCTCATCCGGGTGTAACGGTCAAGCGCCTGGTAAACCGCCTGCTGATGCCGGGATTGGTCAACACCCATATGCATTCCGGTTTGTTGCGCGGCACTGCCGAAGGACTGCCGGTGTGGGAATGGCTGCAAATCTTCATCGATCCAATGCACCGCGTCTTAACGCCAGCCGAAGCAGAGACTGCATCCTATTTATGTTATGCCGAGTCGCTCCTGGCAGGTACAACGACAGTGGTCGATATGTGGCGCTACATGGAGGGGAGTGCTCGGGCGGCTGCTGAGCTGGGCATCCGGGCTGTGCTGGCGCCCTATGTTGCCGAGCATCCTGACCATGATTATTTCGATAAGCTGGACGATAACCAGGCGGTAATCGAGGGTTGGCACGGCGCAGCGGATGGGCGGATCAATGTTTGGGTTGGGTTGGAGCATATGTTTTACGCCGTACCGGAGGCCTGGAAAAGGGCGGTAGAGATGACCCACCGTTACGGGGTGGGCTTGCATACCCACTCCAACGAAAGCCGCTTTGATGTTGAAGAAACCCAAAGGCGCTACAGCATGCGCCCGATCGAAGCGCTGGAGCATTTTGGTTTGTTAGAAGCCAACCGCATCCTGCTGGCGCACTGCGTCTGGCTTTCGGATCACGAGATCGAGTTACTGGCGAAATATAAAGTGGGCGTCGCCCACAACCCGATCAGCAATATGAAACTGGCCAGCGGCGCAGCACGAGTTGAGGACATGCTCCAGGCGGGTGTGAACGTCGGTCTGGGCACTGATGGTGAAAAGGAAAACAACAACCTGGATGTCTTCGAGGAGATGAAAGCCGCCTCGCTGCTGTCAAAGGTCACAAAGCTGGACGCCGCCGCCTTGGAGGCCTGGTCGGTCTGCCGCATGGCAACCCTGTACGGCGCCCGCGCGCTTGGCCT
>JAYRWF010000541.1:0-5610 GCA_041918195.1 Anaerolineales bacterium | reverse complement strand
TCCGGATTGGCGAACAGCGCCTGGGGTTGTTGATGCTGCTGCACCAGGCCGCAGGACGCTATGGCGGCGAGGCGCGGGCGATGACAGCAGCCTTTGCCAGTTATGCTTCGGTAGCCATTCAGAACACGCGCTTGTACGAGTCCGCGCATGAGCAGATCTGGGTCTCGACTGTCCTGCTGCAGGTGGCGGAAGCGACCCAGTCGATCGATGATCTCAATGAACTGACGGCTACAGTGGTTAGCCTGACGCCGATGTTGGTGGGGGTGAAGGCCTGCGCAATCTACCTGTGCAACGAAGATGGCGTCTTCTTCCCTGCTTCAGCGAGCGGATTACTGCCCGAGGCACAGACCGAATTCGAGCGGCGGCGCTTCAGCCCAGGCGATCTCCCGGCGCTGGATGCCTTATGGATGGGAAAGCATGCGACAATTCTACAGCGCCAGGGCGACGATTTACGCCTGGTTGGGCTGTTCCCGCCGGTTTCACCGCAGGTCGAACCGCTTGAGCTGCTGGTGTTGGTCCCGCTGGCAGCGCATGGTGATATCCTGGGCGCGCTGTTTGTCCAATACACCAGCGATCCGCTCAAGACCACCTTGCAGACCCTGGAAAATTTCTTCGAGCAGAAGCTTTTGATCTTGCAGGGGCTCGCCCACCAGACGGCCACGGCGATTGAGAATATGCACCTGCTGAAATCGCAAAAGGAAGAGGCGTATGTGTCGGTGGCGCTCCTACAGGTGGCCCAGGCAGTAGTTAGCTCGAGCGACCTGGACGAGTCGCTGGAGTCGATCGTGCGTATTACCCCAATCTTGACCGGGGTTAAACGGGTGGCAATTTACCTGTATGACTCAAAGACCGAACAACTCCAACTAACGCAATCCTATGGTTTACCACGCTCCGCTAACGCATTCCCGTTGGGGCTGGATGAATTTCCGCTCCTGGAAGCGGCGATCCGACAGGATCGGTTGGCGACTTATCCGCTCAACCCCGTGATGGACGACCAGTGGGAAGATGTGCCCGAAAACTGGACCTACTTACCTGCGCCGGAAAATGATGAAGTGCAGGAATTCCTGAAGGAGGATACGCGCTTACTGATCGCACTTCCGCTTTCAGTCAAAGGGGAAGTCCTGGGCGCGCTACTGGTGGAGGAGCCTGATCTGCTGCGCGGTGTCGAAGATGCTGGCAGCCGCTCCAACTTGCGCTTGCGCTCGAAGCGCCTGGAAATTACGACCGGTATTTCGCAGCAGGCCGCGCTGGCGATCCAGAACAGCCTGCTCAAGCGTGAGATGGCAGAACGCGAGCGGCTGGAGCGCGAGATGCAACTGGCGCGCGAGATCCAGACCGCCTTTCTGCCGTCCGAGATGCCCGATTTGCCCGGTTGGGAAGTAAATGTCTGGTGGCGAACCGCGCGCGAGATGGGCGGCGACTTCTATGACATCTTCCGTACCCCGAACGGCTGCCTGGGGGTTGTGATGGCGGACGTGGCAGATAAAGGAATGCCGGCAGCGCTATTTATGATCCTGGTCCGGGCGCTGGTCCGAGCGACGATGAAAGATTCGCTTTCCCCGGCTGAGGCGCTCTTCCAGGTGAACGATCTGCTGGTGCCGGATGCGCACGGGGGTACTTTTGTGACCCTGTTCTACGCCAATCTTGACCTGCAAAGCGGCGAGCTGCGTTATGCGAATGCCGGGCAGAACCCACCGCTATGGGTGCGCCGCCAGGAACAGGCGATTGAGCAACTGACCAAGACCGGCATGGCTCTGGGTGTCCAGGAAGGCATTGTGATCGAAGAACGATCGATCATCCTCGGGCCGGGCGATTATTTGGTGACTTACACGGATGGAGTGACGGATACTTTTTCACCGGACGGTGAGCTTTTTGGCCTGGATTGCCTGGTGCGATCCGCCGGGGAAGCGGCTTTTTCAGAAGGGGGAGGCTCGGCGCAAGGCATGCTGCAAGCGCTGGATGCAAGGATCGAAGACTTTACCCACCACGCACCGGCGATTGATGATTCTACGATGTTGGTGCTATACCGGCGACTTTAAAAAGACTACCAGGCGTGGGGGGGACACGCCTGGTAATCTAAGGAGGGCCACCGGGAGTTTCAACACGGGGGGGACGTGCTGATCACCGATACCGGTGGCAGGACACCTGAATACCAATAAATGGGGGAGGGCAGGTGCCTGCATGGTTAATATACCCTAATTCGGTCTAAATTGCATTAATTTCCAATTAAAATTTTCCGCCCTTTTTTCCAAAATCGGAGTCCTGGCCGAACAGGCTCATCCATTCGGCCAGCTCTGACGGACTCATTTCTGGCGGATGACCACGCCCAGGTTGCGCTGGCCCTGCAGCCAGGCTGTTTTGGAGTAAGCGGGAGAATTCTTCAGCGCTGAGCGCTTGTGCACGCACCAGGCGGGCAGCGTCCTGGACGGCGTGATCGGAGCTGACCACAGTCCATTGCGAGGCAGCTTTGCCTAATTTCAACAGACGCTGGCGGATGGCGGCGTCGGCGGTGAGGCCCTGGCGAACGAAAATGGCGCTGACCTGACCATGGCGCTGCTGGCGGGCATGGCCGGGCGGGGCGCCGTCAAAGTACACCTCAATAGATTTGCGTTGGATCCGGCAGAAATCTTGCAGCAGCTTGATCAATTGCTCTTCATCATCGAAGCTTTTCAAGCTCAGCCCTGGAATTTTTGGGATTAAATTATGACCATCAACCAGATACGGCATACCAGGATTGTAACCTGCCTGGAGTGGGAAGGCAATCTTAAATCTTGTTTGCCAGGCCTAAATTATGCTATCATTCGTCCGGATAAACCCCTATGAAACAGTGGAAACGGCTATTCTTTTTCTTGCTCTTGAACGTGCTGGTATCAGCCTGCACCACCCTGGGAGTGTTGGTGGCGTGGGACCAAATTCGCTCCCCGCTGCCAGGCGGACTGATTCCATCCATTTCAATAAGCCTGCCTGGCGCAGTTGAGGAACCGACCACAGCTCCCTCGCTAGCCGTAGAGGCAGCGCGCCCCACGGCAACCCCGGCAGTTGAAATCCATGCTGTGATAGATGGGGAGACTTTCGAAAGCATCGCTGAGACTTATGGGATCAGCGTGGAAGAGCTGGTGGAGGCCAATGGTTACACCCAACCCCAGATCCTTAGCCCGAATGAGTTGCTGCGCGTGCCGATCAAACCGGTGATCATTGACAGCGTGATCGGTGCGGGGGACCTGGACTCTGAACGGGTGGTGGTTTTCAATAACCTGGATGGGGAGCTTTCCCTGGCTGGCTGGCAGGTGGATAACGGAATCGGCAGTGCCTACACCTTCCCAGCGGTGACGTTGTTTACCAAGAACTTTCCCTTGAAGCTGTACACCAAAGCGGGCACAAACAGCACCGGCGAGCTGTATTGGGGACTGCAAGCCCCGGCCTGGCAGTCTGGAATGACGGCGACGCTGCGCGACCCATCGGGTAAGATCCAGGATACTTATACCATTCCTTGATCAGGCGGCGGGCCGGCCGGCCTGAAGGTGCAGCATGCCGGATATCGAAGACCAGATTCGAAAAGCAATCGAAGAGGGGAAATTTGACGACCTGCCTGGGAAGGGTAAACCGCTGCGCCTGGATGAAAACCCGCTGGTCGATCCGGAGTGGCGGCTGGCGCAACATCTCTTGAAGAGTAGCGGATACACCTTGCCGTGGATCGAGAAGCGCCAGGAAATCCAGGCCGAGTTGGAATCGGCCCGAGGCACATTATTGAAAACCTGGCAGTGGCGGAATGACTCCCTGTCAGGCGGTCGTTCGGCCGAGGAAGTTGAGCAGGAATGGACGCACGCCCGGGAGGCCTTCCAGCGGGTAATTGGCGAGCTCAACCGAAAGATCCGCGATTACAACCTGGAAGCGCCAGCGGCCCGTTTTCAGCTCCAGGCATTGAACGCCGAGCGAGAAATTGCTGCCGCCTGCGGGGTTTCTGGTTGACCGCTTTGACCCTCTCTGATACACTCTAAGCATGTCACAGGCTTTATATCGAAAATGGCGCCCCCAAAGCTGGGAAGCGGTGATTGGCCAGGAGCACGTCATCCAGACCTTACGCAATGCGATTGCCGGCCAGCGGGTGGCGCACGCCTACCTGTTCGCCGGGCCGCGCGGGACCGGGAAGACCACCACTGCGCGCTTGTTAGCCAAGGCGGTGAATTGCCTGGATGAAAACCCGGCCGGGCGGCCATGCAACCGCTGCGCCCACTGCCAGGCAGTGAACCAGGGGCGTTTTATCGACCTGATTGAGATCGACGCAGCCTCCAACACCAGCGTGGAAGACGTGCGCGATCTGCGAGATAAGATCAATTTTGCCCCTAACCTGGGTCACTATAAAGTTTATATTATTGACGAAGTGCACATGCTCTCGACGGCGGCATTCAATGCCTTGCTGAAGACGCTGGAAGAGCCGCCGCCGCATGCGATTTTCATCCTGGCGACGACCGAGGTGCATAAAATCCCGGCCACGGTGCTCTCGCGTTGCCAGCGGCATGAATTCCGGCGCATCCTGGTGGCCGAGATCGCCAAGTTTTTGAAGGAAATGGCCGACCAGGAGCAGATTAAGGTTGAGCCGGAGGCGCTGACCCTGGTGGCGCGCCAGGCGACCGGTGCGATGCGGGATGCGATCTCGCTGCTTGACCAATTGGCCTCGAGCGGGGAAACGATCACGCTGGAGATGGCCCAGGCAGTGCTGGGGACGGCGGCCAACCAGGCGGTGCTGGATGTGGTGGATGGCTTGATCCAGCGCCAACCGGCGGTTGGCCTGGAGAAAATCCACCAGGCGCTGGATGCTGGCAGCGACCCGCGCCAGTTTGCCCGGCAGGTGGTTGATTACCTGCGCGGCCTGCTGTTCATCAAGACCGGAAACTCGGAGCAGATTGACGCGACCAGCGAGATGCGCCAGCAGATGTCGCGCCAGGCGATGGCCTTCAGCAACGCCGATCTGTTGCGCACGATCCGATTATTTAATGATGCGGCAAACGAAGGGCGGGCGGCCTGGCAGCCGGCGCTGCCGCTCGAGATGGCGTACGTGGCAGCCCTGGAGTCCCCTACCAGCACCGGACAGGCTGGAGTCCAGGCCAGCGCTCCGTCCGCAACCCCGCTCCCAATTGCAGAGAAGCCCGCAGCCGCTGCGTCGGTGAGAACGCCGGTGCGACCGGCGAACCAGCCTAAATCTGATCCGGCGCCCGCCCAAGCGGAGCCTGTGCTGGCCGAGCCAGGACCCGAGACAGGCGCTTCTGCGGCCGACCAGGTATTCCATGAAGTGCAAACCAAATGGCGTCAGGTGGTCGCGGCGGTCAGGCAGTTCAACCCCACTACCCAGGGGTTGCTCAATTCCTGCAAGCCGGTTGGGATGAAGGATGGGGTGCTGTACCTGGGTTTCACCGGTGATTTTCTCAAGCGTAAGATGGAAACTGGCAGCAATGTCGAATATACTTGTAAAGCCCTGGCGCAAGTGATTGGTGTTGAAATTGCGGTGCGCTGCTTTGTGGTCTCGGGCGGCGCGGGCAGCCTGCCGGCGGATGTAGAAAGCGACGGCATGGTTGCGGCAGCCCTGCGCGACCTGGGCGGCGAAATCGTGGA